>JADFNY010000331.1 GCA_022563115.1 Acidobacteriota bacterium
CCGTAGGCGCAACAACAAGTGCTCACTGTGTGTCTCAACGAGCACGCCGACACGACGCTCAGCAATGGCAACGAAAAGGTCTGCTAGAAGGGACTGCAGTTTTGGGTTTAGGTGGATCTCAGGTTGCTCAGCGATAATCAGACTATTCTTAGAAGCGTAGTAGCCCTGAACAATTAGAGGGAGAACCTGAGACAGGCCAAACCCAGTGTCTGCGAGGTTACTTGTGGTTCCCGTATCCTTGTGAGTAAGAACAATGGTGAAGGCTCCTTCGGTGAGAGATCTACATTTGAGGTGAAGGCCGAAGCCAAAACGAGACACCCATTCATCCACTTGCCTAATGAGGGCTGTCCCTCTGCTACGGTAGAGAATCTCTGGTGCAAACTGTCCCTTGGTGCCAACTGATGTTGGTGGCGGCGATTCCGTGGGCGGCGTTCATGATCAATAAGGGGATCCCCTTTTGGTACGTGAACCCGGAGTTCTTCGGCAACATCCTGCTGCGCTACCAGCACGATCTGCTGCGCACCGCGGTCGCCCTGCTGCCGGCGACCCTGTTGTGGGGTGCGAGCTTTCCATTGGCGCTGGCGGCGGCGAGCCACGAAGATGATCCCGCCGACCGCATCGTCGGCGACACCTACGCCGCCAACACGTTCGGCGCCATCATCGGGTCGCTGGCGTTCGGGATGATGTTGTTGCCGTGGCTGGGAACGCACGGCTCACAGCAGTACCTGACGTTGCTGGCGGGGTTGTCGGCGTTCGCCTTATTTGCCCTGGATACCCGCGACAAACGGACCCTCGTTCGCAGGTTGGGCACGGCGGCGGTGGCGTTCGCCCTTGCCGTATGGATGAGTCGCATTGTCGTTCCGACCGACCCGGGCCTGATCGCCTACGGCCGGCTCGTCGAAGAATGGGAAAACGTCACGGAGTACCACTTCGTCGGCGAGGGCAGGAGCACGTCGGTCGCCGTTTCCGACTACAACGACGGCACCACCCGCAGCATGCACGTCGGCGGTAAGGTGGTGGCCTCCAACCAGCCGCTCGACATGCGCATCGAGCGCCTGCTCGGCCACGTTCCCGCCCTGGTGTACGGCAGCCCGAAGTCGGTGTTGATCGTCGGCTTCGGCGCCGGGGTGACGGCGGGATCGTTCGTGCTCTACCCCGACATCGAGCGCATCGTGATCTGCGAGATCGAGCCGCTCGTTCCGGAAGCCGCTGGCGTGTACTTCGCCGCGGAGAATTACAACGTCGTCGACGACCCCCGGGTCGAGATCATCTTCGACGACGCCAGGCATTTCATCGCCACCACCGACGAGACCTTCGACGTGATTACCTCCGACCCGATCCACCCCTGGGTGCGCGGTGCGGCGTCGCTCTATTCGACCGAGTACTTCGAGCTCGTCAAGCAGCGGCTCAATCCCGGCGGCGTGGTGGCGCAATGGGTGCCGCTGTACGAGACCAGCGAGGAGACGGTGAAGAGCGAGATGGGGACGTTCTTCGAGGTGTTCCCCGAGGGGACGGTGTGGAACAGCGACGTCAGCGGCGAAGGCTACGACGTCGTGATGCTCGGCAAGGTGGGGCCGACGACGATCGACGTCGCGGCCCTCGAGGATTTCCTCGTCGCCCATCCCGCGATCCGTCGGTCGCTCGCCGATGTCGACGTGGGGTCGTCGTACGCGTTGCTGCAGCAATACCTCGGGCAGGCGCAGGACATGACCGGCTGGCTCGCCGACGCCCAGATCAACCGCGACCGCAGCTTGCGCCTCCAGTATCTCGCCGGGCTGTCGGTCGACAACCTCGACACCTACCGGATTTTTTCCGCCATCGCGCAACACCGCCGCTATCCGGAGAACATATTCATCGCGCCGCCGGCGGTTGAGAGCCAGCTCCGCTTGGGCTTCGCTTACTAAGTAACTAAGGCCCCGGGGCCTGTTAGATTGGAAAGGGCCGAAAGCAAGGGGAGGGTCCGATGTCGATACGGCCGGTGAAGCAGCTCATCACGGCACAGCCGACCATCGAGGGCGCCGGCGTGCACCTTCGTCGGGCGTTCGGCTTCGGCAAGACCGAAGACTTCGACCCGTTCCTGCTCCTCGACGACTTCCGCAACGACAACCCGGACGACTACCGCGCCGGCTTTCCCTGGCATCCGCACCGCGGCATCGAGACGATCACCTACGTGCTCGCGGGCACCGTCGATCATGGTGACAGTCTCGGCAACCAGGGTTCGATCGCCGCCGGCGACGTGCAGTGGATGACCGCCGGCAGCGGCATCGTCCACCAGGAGATGCCGCAGGGCGACGCCGAGGGCCGCATGCACGGCTTTCAGCTCTGGGCCAACCTCCCTGCGTCGCTGAAGATGACGCCGCCGCGCTACCAGGACATCCTGTCGGCCGACATCCCCGAGGTCACCGACGACGACGGCACCAGGATCCGTGTCATCTGCGGCGACATTTGGGGGGTCTCCGGCCCCGTCGACGGTATCGCCGCCGACCCGCACTACGTCGACATCTCGGTGCCGCCGCTGCAGAAGAAGACCATTCCGGTCGAAACCTCGCGCCACGCCTTTGCCTACGTGTTCGCCGGCTCGGGGACGTTCGCCAACGCCTCGGATCCGCTCGAGGCGCCGACGGACTACGTTGCCGACGGCACCGTTCTCGCCGACGCCGACGACCTGCGCCGGCGACCGGCGGTCCCGACCAGCTCGCCCACCCCGGGTGGCCCGACGCTCGATGAAGCCGACAACCGCTCGCTCGTGCTTTTCGATCGCGGCGACGAGGTCACCGTTCGCGCCGGCGAGCATGGCATTCGTTTCCTGCTTGTTTCCGGCAAGCCTCTGCAAGAGCCCGTCGCCTGGCGAGGTCCCATCGTCATGAACACGCGCGAGGAACTCAGGCAGGCGTTTGCTGAGCTGGAGGATGGGACGTTCTTGGAGCACGGTTAAGACGCAAACGCGCCCGAGTGCCTCGTTTGCAACGGCGGCCGCAACGGAAGAAAGTCCCGAGCCCGGTCAGTAGTGATAGCGAAGCTGGACGATGAGAACGGTGGTGCCCTCGACCCGGTAGACGATCCGGTGCTCATCGTTGATGCGTCGCGACCAGTAGCCTGCGAGCCCGTGGCGCAGCGCCTCAGGCTTCCCGATACCTTGGCGCGGGTTCCGTTGGATGTCCTTGATTAGAGTGTTGATGCGCCGAAGGGTGCGCTTGTCGGTACGCTGCCAGTACAGGTAGTCGTCCCAGGCGTGTGCCGAAAACAGCAGCTTCAATCGGAGAGTACCCGCTCCTGGCCGCCACCCGACTGGAGCTCGGCGATCGACTCGAGCAACCGGCGGGCGTTCTTCGGGCTGCGCAGCAAGTACGTGGTCTCTTCCATCGCCTCGTAGTCCTCCAGCGAGATCATGACCACCGAACGCTCGTTGCGGCGGGTAATGATCACCGGAGTATGGTCGTCGCAGACCTCCTCCATCGTCTTGGCGAGCTTCTCGCGGGCGTACGTGTAGTTGATTGCCTTCATTTTGGTCTCCTCTCGTAACTGTACAGGTTACGGTACAGGTTCAGCAACGCTCAACGCGAGACCTCTAATGGGGTTAGACGGCCACGGAACCGATAGTTTGGGCGCAATACCCGCTGATGGCTCCGTGCTTGCTCACGCCTCCGCGGCGCGAACCATGTTGGCGAGCAGCTCGTTGGCGGGGCAGGGGATGCCGTGCTCGCGGGCCCGGGCGATCAGCGCGCCGTTGATGGCGTCGATTTCGGTGCGGCGGCCCCGCTCGAGATCCTGGAGCATGCTCGACTTGTTGTCGCGGGTCGCCTCGGCGACGGCGCGGATCTTGTCGAGGATCTCGGTGGCGTCGAGCGACACGCCGCAGGCCGCCGCAATCGCTACTGATTCCTCGACAACGAGCCCGAGCGCGTCTTCGAGCGCTTCGTTGCCGATCAGCTCGCCGGTTCGCTTGCGCAGCAGCGCGGTCAGCGGATTGACCGCGGCGTTGAGGATCACCTTGGCCCAGATCTTCGCCCGGATGTCGCGTCTTGCTCGTGCCGGAAAGCCGGCATCTCGCAACGCCGCCGCAATGGTCTCGGCATCGTCATCGGTGGTCCCGGCGAAGGGGCCGAGGTCGATCTCACCGGAACCGGCGTGGAACACCTCGCCCGGGCCGATGAACGTGGCGCCCTGGTTGATCACCGCACCGAGCACCTTGGTGGCCTGTTCGGCGATCGCCTCCTCGTTGCCCAGGCCGTTTTGCAGCGACACGAAGATCGATGTACTCCAGTAGTCGGAGAGAGCGGCCACAGCCGATCTCGTGTCGTAGGCCTTCACCGTAAGGAGAACCGCGTCGGGCGCCACGCCCTTCAGCGACGATGGGTCCGTTGTCGCATAGATCGCCGTCTGCACGATCTCGGTGTGACCGGTGATCTGCAGGCCGCGCTCGTTGATCGCATCGACGTGATTCCGCCGGCCGACGAGGCAGACTTCGTGGGCATCGGCGAGGCGAGCCGCCACCACACTCCCCAATGCCCCG
>JADFNY010000027.1 GCA_022563115.1 Acidobacteriota bacterium
CGCCCGTTTGCGACGCCGCATCGAGCTCGATGACGTCGAGGCGGCGGCTCTCCTCGATCTCGACGCAGGCTTCACACTCGCCGCAATGGTCGGCGGTGGGCGCGTCGACGTTGCGGCAGTTCAGCCCTTTGGCCAGCAGCCGCGCGATGGTCGTTTTTCCGACCCCGCGGATGCCGGAAAAGCAGTAGGCGTGCGCCACTCTGCCCTGGTCGAGGGCGTTGCTCAGCGTCCGGACGATCGCCGACTGGCCGACGACCTGGTCGAACTTCTGTGGTCGCCACTTGCGCGCCAAGACCTGGTAGCTGCCATGTGCCATAGAAAAACCGGAAATCTGCCGCAACGCACAAAAGCGGCCGTGCACCACCCATCGAAGCCACCACAAGGGCGGAGGCGCCTCGGGACGTCCGCCGGGTTGGCCTGCGGCACCTGCAGGTGCCTACTTACCGCTGCTCCCTTCCGGGTCTGACGGGGTTCGCAGGTCTGCACCGCACAGGGCCCGACGTCGTTGTTCCCCTCGACGATCCGACCACGAGTGCTGCACCCCTCAGGGTGGAATTCGGTCCTGCTAGAGCGGATTGCAGGTTCAGGGCACCGCTAGCTCCCCACCTAGCACGGCCAAAACTCGGACATCGCGGTGAGCCACGATGGTGCCACGCTCCCCGAGGGGCCTCAAGGCCGGAGCCGGGACAGGCTCAGCGGGCGCCGGGCTCGTCGCGAATCGAAACCGGCTGCCGCCTCCGCTCGATCATGGTGGCGACGAGCAACCAGGTCAGCGGGAGCGTGACCAGAAGGTAGCTGAAGTAACGGCCATACATGCCGTCCGGGCCATAGGGCTCGGTGGCCCAGTGCAACGCGTCGCTGTACGGGAAGATGTGGGCCTCGGTGAGCTCGTGGAAGCCGTAGATCAGCAACTGCACGGCGAAGATGAGCAGGAACACCGCCGTGACCTGGAAAAAGCGCGCCAGGTTGACCCGGTGCCCGTGCCGTGACCACAGCCAGGCGACGAAGACGGCCAGCAGCGTTCCGGCGGCGGCGCCGAGGATCAGCGAGCCCGAATTTGTCACCTGGAAGATCAGCGCGTTCATCAGCAACGCCGTTTCCATTCCTTCGCGGGTGACCATCAGCACCGTGAAGCCGAACACACCGAGAAACGCGGCCGTACCGTCGCGCGTCGCGGCGACCTCGATCTTTCCCTCGATGTTCTTTTTGAGGTGCTTCGCCACCCGCCACATGTGCACGATCATCCATATGACCAGCACCGCGGCGGTCAGCGCCAGGATTCCTTCCCAGAGCGCCGCGTTGGAGGCCCGGGCGAGCAGGACACCCGCGATCACGCTGACCACCACCGAGACGACGATTCCCCAGTACACCGCGGGAACCAACCTGGGACGCTGTGTCTTGCGAATGTACGCGAGGATGATCGCGACGATCAGAAAGGCCTCGAGGCCTTCGCGGAGGGTGATGACGAATGCGTTGAGCATCGGGTGCCGGACCGCCGTTCGAGTGGTGGACGTTGGGGGGCAACGCTTCGTTGCGACTGAGTCTCAATCAGCGTACGCGAGAGAAGCCAGAATGGCAAGTCAGGTAGTGCGACGCTTGCGCGGCGGGATCTCGCGAGATCCCGCCGATTATCCACCGACCTTCTGCCCTCGCCTGCCCGCCGCGACGATAACGACGTCGTCACCTTCGAACTCGAAGGCCACAGGCCTGCCGTCGAGACGCACGAAGAAGCTGGTTGCCGATTCGGGGAGCAGTTCGATCGTCACCGGGCGGCCGGAGGCAACGTCGGCCAGCCCCCAACCGCGCGCCCAGGCGATTTTCCCATCGTCGATCACCGCGACGCTGACCCCCGGAACTCCGAGCTCGTCCATGCGCTCGGCGAGCGGCGTCGTGTCGCTCGCCTCGCCGCGGATCATGAACAGCGGCAGCAGGCCGATGAAAACGAAGCTGATGAGTTTCTTCATCTCGGAGCTCCGGGTGCGGCTGTCGACCGCTTCGTTCAAGGGAGCGGAGAGGGTGGGATTCGAACCCACGGTACGGGGATTACCCGTACACACGCTTTCCAAGCGCGCTCCTTCGGCCTCTCGGACACCTCTCCACAATGTCGAAGCGAGGCTGCCCCGCGGGCGCGGTGCGGGCGCGGGGAAAAGCCCCGGGCGATGTACGCCTAGTGGGCTGCCGCCTGCCGTCCGCCGGAGGCCAGCGCCGCGATGCCGGCGTACCGCTTGGCGAGGGCGTAGCCGCCGAAGAACACGCCGGCGTAGAACAGGTTGCCGGCCATCGTGTTGAGCAGGTACGGCAGCGCCATCGTGTAGCAGAGAACCAGACCCTGCCAGGTGGGTGCGTAGAGCGTTCCCACGGCCCACACGCCGAAGTTCGACATAACGAACAGGATCATCGACGAGGCCAGCGAGCCGCCGATCACCCGCGTCGTGGTGACACCGTTGCGGAACAGGACCCTGCCCATCAGAACGATGAGAACGAACGAGGCGTAGACGAACGGCATCGTCGCGTGGCGGCCGAGGAAGAGGTCACTGATCGCCAAAGCCGCGAGCGGCGCGAGCAAGGCGCTGCGCCGGGAACCGTGTGCGGCGCCGAAAAGGGCCATCCCGCCGATCGGCGTGAAGTTGGGCAGGTGGGGCAGCAACCGGGCGATCGCGCCGACAGGGATCAGCAAGTAGCTCATAGTCGTGTTCCGTTTCAGCGGAGCCGCGGGCTCCAGGGCAGTTTCGTTCGGAATCTACGCATCGTACCGGGGCGGGAGGAGCGGAGCAAGATGGTACGGGCTCTGTGGAGGCGCGAGGGTCGACCTGCGTGGGGGGTGGTGAAAGTGTGGCGGGTCCGGCAAGCACCCTGCTAGGCGGTTCCCAGCTCCGTCGCGCTAGGGATCCCGGGCAGCCCGGTCGCCTGCCGGACCGCCCTCAGGATCGATTCGGATACGGCGGCCGCAGCCGCGACCTCGATCCGCGTGTAGTCGCCCGCATCGGCGACCGCCGGCCCCGCCCCGGTGGATAGGGCGAAGAGGGTGTCGCCGTCCATGCGCGTGTGGGCCGGGACCACAGTACGGGCCAGGCCGTCGTGGGCGACGCCGGCAAGGCGCGAACACTCGACCTTGGAGAGCGTCCGGTTGGTGGCGACGATGCCGATCGTCGTGTTCTCCCCGGCGGCGAACGGCAAGTCGTCGTCACCGGCAAGGATCCGCGCCTCGGCGTCGAGAAACGCGTCGCCGTTCTCGGTGCGCGCCCCGGCGATCAGCCGGCCGGTATGCGGATCTCGGACGTCGCCGACGCAATTGACCGCCACTATTGCCGCCACCACCGTACCGTCGTCAAAGCGGAAGCCGGCGGTGCCGATGCCGCCCTTCATGCGGCCGCCGCGCAGCATCTTGCCCACCGTGGCGCCGGCGCCGGCGCCGACGCTGCCTTCCTCGGGCGGGTTCGTCGAGGCGGCCTCACAGGCGGCGGCGCCATCGTCAGCGTCCGGATAGCTGTCGCCGCCAACCCCGATGTCGTACAGAACGGCCGCCGGCACGATCGGGATGACGTTGCGGCCCATGGGAAAACCGATTCCCCGGTCGCGCAGCGTTCGCATGACGCCGTCGGCGACCGCCAGGCCAAAGGCGCTACCGCCGCTCAAGGCCACGGCGTGCACCTGTTCCACCGTGTTCTCCGGCTCGAGCAGCGCCGTTTCGCGCGTCCCCGGGGCGGCGCCGCGCACCGAAACGCCGGCCGTCGCCCCGGATGCGGCGATGACGACGGTACAGCCGGTGGGACGGTCGGTACGGGTCGTATGGCCGACCTCGAGTCCCTCCACCGATGTCAGCGTGATGTGCTCGCCTTGTGCTTCCATGACTGCTCCCCACCGTCGCGCCATCAGCTCGGCTCCCGGCAACAATGCGAAGCTGCTGCGGGCAAGCTCACGTCGCGACAAGGTGAAATCGTTGTCTGTGCCGCGCTTCATCGGCCCATGGTTACACAGGGAAGTGGAACGCCGTAGCGTAGCAATCGAATTCGCAGAAAGTACGGGGTAGAATCCTTAACAGGGTGCTGAAGAGCTGCCCGGGGGCGCCGTTACGGGCACCAGCACTCTGTTGAATTCATCGCGGATCCCGCAATGAAGATTCTCTACACCGCAGCCGGGACACCGATCCCGGGCACCCATGGTGGTAGCGTTCACGCGCTCGAGCTGTGCCGCGCCCTGGCGCGCCGTGGCCACGAGGTCCATCTGGCGGCCTTGCGGCCGTCGTCGTCCGGCGGCGCCGAGATTCCTCTCGATGGCGTGCAGATGCACTACCTGCGCCGCTTCCTGCCGGTGAGTGTGCTGGAGTGGATGGCGGGGCGAGCGATCCGGTCGTTGATCGCGGAGATCCGCCCCGACGTCGTCGTCGAACGCTTCCACACCTTCGGCGGCGGCGCCATCGCCGCCGCCCATCGTGCCGGCGTGCCGGCCGTTCTCGAAATCAACTCGCCGGCGCGCGACTATCCCGGTTCGCGGCGCGACACCCTTGACAAGCTGACGATCGTTCGCCCCGTCGACCGCTGGCGGCGACGGCAACTCGAGAGGTGCGCGGCGATCTACACGACGTCGCGGCTCCTGGTTCCGCCCGAGTTACAAGAGAGCGCCACGGTGATCGTCAACGGCGTCGACATCGAGCGTTTCACGCCGGGATCCGAAACCCGAGACACAGGACCGCTGCACTGCGCCTACGTGAGCAGCTTTCGTTCCTGGCACGGGGCCGAAGACCTGGTCGAGGCGGTGTCTCATTGTGTTTCCCGCCGCGTTCCGCTGCGGGTGACATGTATCGGCAAGGGGCCGCGTTGGAAGCTCGCCAAGGAAGCCGCGGTCCTCACCGGGATCGAGGACAGCATCGATTTTGTCGGCCGTGTGCCGCACGCCGAGGTCCCGAGACTGCTCGCCGACGCGGACATCGGCGTAGCGCCGTTCGCGCCGGACCAATTCCGCGCCCTCGAGCTGGGCTGGTTCTGGTCGCCGATCAAGATTTTCGAGTACCTGGCGGCTGGCCTGCCGGTCGTTACCGCCGATATCGACGAGCTACGGGCCTTGCTCTCGGGCGAGGTGGCGAACTTCTACCGGCCTTCAGACCCGTTGGCGCTGGCTGAGGCGATCATGGAGCTCGAAGCTGACCGGGCCGCCGTGCGACGCATGTCGAAGGCGGCGCGCGCGCTCGCCGAGCAGCAGTACACCTGGGACCACCAGGCCGCGACGGTCGACGACGTACTCAACAGGGCGGTGCAGTAGACTCGGAAACACCGAGGCGATAGCCGTCTCATTGGGGTGACGGCAGACGACGGAGGCCGACCATGGTGACATCGAAGACGTTGCGGATCGGCGGCAGCGTAGCCGCATTGCTGCTGATCCTCGCGGCACCGGCGCAGGCGATCACGCCCCAGACGGTAAGCGGAACGTATCTGGAGATCGAGACGGAAAGCGCCGGTCAGGTGACCTCCATCAAGCTCTGGCTCGGCCCCAACGCCATGCGCATGGACACTGACACCCAGGGAGGCGTGTCGGTCATCTCGATCGGCGGCGATGACGGCAAGATGCTGATGGTCATGCACCAGCAGAAGGGATACATGGAGTTTACCGCCGAGACGATGGCGGGCATGGCCGCCATAATGGGACGGATGCAGCCCAAGATCGAAGAAGAGATCGCCGACGCCACGCCACCGACCTTCACCCGCACCGGCAACACCAAGCAGGTCGGCGAGTGGGCTGCCTACGAAGTGCTGGTTGAGCACCCGGACCAGGACGGCAACATGATCATGTGGTTTTCTCAAGACGTCGGCGCCGACTTCCGCGGCCTCGCCGAACAGGTCGTGACGTCGATGTCGTTCTTGCTCAACAGCCCGATGATGAGCATGGTTGGCGGTGGCGGTGGCGGCGGCATCTTCAACGGGATCGAGGCGCAGCTCGCCGCTGTCGACATGCCCGACGGGTTCCCGGTGCAGATCATCTTCGGCTCCGGCGGCGGCCAAAGCACCAAGACGCTGAAAGCGATCGACCAGAACGCCACCTTCGACCCGGCGACCTGGGAGGCCCCCGAGGGCTACACGAAGATGCCGATGCCGTTCGGTCGCTGACCGGAGTTTCGGCAAGGTTGAGCAGTTTTGGCAAGCCTTACGCAACCGTTTTTTCGGCTCCGTGCTGAATGTTGTTGACAGCTATACGGTGGCTGCTAAGTTGGACGAGGCCCAGGTGAAACCCTCGATTGAGCGAAGCTGTCGGAGGCCCCGCGGGGACGCAAATGACTTCGCGGGAGGCGATCGTGGAAATCACCTGGGCCGTTTCTTGTCCGTACCATGTGGCTGATCCTCGTCCGCTTCGGCACCGTCGGTCGGGGTGTCGCGGAGAGCCTGCTGGGGGCCGATTCCGGGCTGTCGGCTGCCGGCTTCGAGCCCCGGGTTGTCGCCGTCGTCGATCCTGTCGTCGGGGCCGTGAGGTGTGAAGGCGGCTTCGATCTTGCGACGCTGCTCGGTCTCGCCGACGCCGGCGAGCCCCTCACCGATCACCCCGGCGCGGCCCCGCTCGCGGGGCTGGGCGTGGTGACGATCACCGGACCCGGCGCCGGCCGGCGCGCGACGGGCGACGCGGTGGTTGCCGACCTTCTGGCGGTTCACCGGAGCGTGATGTGAGCGCCTCGCCCCACGACGCTGCGGCGACCGGCGGCGCCGCCGAAGGGCGCGATCAGGCGGCAGAAATTCTCCAGCAGGCGGCCGAGCTGCTTGCCGAGTGCACCGAGGCGGGCCGCCTCGCCCGCGCCCGCAAGCTCGTCGACAAGGTCACGTTCGCGGTCGCAGACGACGAGCTTGTCATCGCCGCGGTCGCCAACTACAACGTCGTCGTCAACGTGACAGAGCGCCGCATTCAGCATGGTTGCCGCGACTTTCGGGGGCAGGCGAGTGAGCGTCGCCTGTGCAAGCACGTGGCCGCTACGTTGCTCGCCCTCGAGCCCCAGCGGGCGCTGGCGGTCGCCCGAGAGTTGGCCGAAGGGGCACGGGCGCCGGTATCCGGGATCGTGGTGCCCTGGCGATTCGAAGCGATAACCCGTTTCACACCGGGCGGCTAGCGTAGGTGCCCGTAACGGCACCCTCCGGAAGTTTTTCAGCACCCTGTTGATGCTTCCGGTTGCTACACCGTCCAGCTGAGGATCTCGAGGCCGCAGCGGCTGAGCTTGATACCGTCGCTGGCGACGCGCCAAAATTTTTTCCAGCCGTAAGCGCGCTCGGCGTGCACAAACGCGTCGAGAATGGCGAGCTTGACGCCGGCGGCGCCGGTGAGCTCCTGGCGCAGCAGAATACTCTCGCGGAAGGGGATGCGGACGTCGTGACGGCCGTGAATGAGCACCACCGGGGCGGTCAGGCCGCCGAGCTTTCCGCGCAGGGTCAGTTTGTCGAACGCCTCCAACACCCCGGGCGTCAGGTTGTGGCGGGCCTCGGCGTGCGCCTCGGGATCGGCGAGCGTCATGTAGTCGAGAAAGTTACAACCCTCGGGAGACAGCTTCTTGCGGACCTCGTCCCAGGGCGGCGCTTGGCCTTCCTTCCACGCCTCGGCGCCGGCGGCGAAGACCTCGGCGTCGCGCTCATCGGGCAGCCAGCGCCCGGCGCTGGCGAGGAACACCCAGCGTCCCTCCAGTTGCTTGGCGGCGTCGTGCGCCGTGGGTTGCTGGTCTCCGTAGTCGGCCACTCCACCGGTGGCGGTGAACTCCGAGAGATGCTCGACGTCGTAGTAGGCGCCGACCGTCAGGATGCCGGCGAGCTCTTCGTCGCCCATCTGCGATCCGGCGAGGTAGGTGGGTCCGGCCGCGTACGACAAGGCGAGCAGCACGACCTTGTCGATGCCGGTCGCTTCCGGCACCGCCCGTGCCACCCGCAAGACGTCGGCGGGATCCTGGAAGCTCATCAGCCGCCGCTTCATCTGCGGGAATTCGGGAAGGATCACGGGCATTCCACCGCCCGCGATCGTCGAAGCGCAGGTCGGAATGCGGTGGTCCTTGATTCCGGCCTTGGTGAGGCCGTGCATCATCAGGACGGCGGCCGGCGCCGGTGGGGCGTCGAGGGGCGTGTACACGTCGGTAGGGCCGAATCCCTCGGCCAGCGGTCCCCGCGAGGTGCACTTCACCGCCCCGGATTCGTGTGTTTTGCCCTTGCCGCCCTGCAGGATCGCACCGACCAGAGAGAAGGCGGCGCGCAGAGCGGCGAGCCGAGCCCCGCTCAGCCCGCTCACATCCGTACGATTCGGTCCGCGAAGCCCCCAGGGCACCCTACTGGCCGATCACGTCGAGTCGACCGCGTCCGTAGGTATTGTCGTGCCCGGCGATGCCCCGATCGATGGCGCGACCGTACAGGATGTCGCGGATCTCGTCGAGCGTGAAGACGCCGAAACGCGACTTCATCAGCGCGATGGCGCCGGCCGTGTGGGGGGCCGATGCCGAGGTGCCGAAGAACGAAAACCCGAGGTTCCCGTAGCTCACCGTCGAGACACCGTCGGGCGCCGTGATGTCGGGTTTCGTCCGCCCGTCGCTCGTCGGCCCCAGCGAGCTGAAGCTCTCGATGACGTCGTTGGCCCAAAACGTCGCCCCGACGGCAACCACACCCTCGCTGTCGGCCGGGATCGTCAGGCTGCCCGCCGGCACGTTGTACTGCATCTCGCGGTCGACGAAGAAGAACATCTCCAGAAACACCGACCGTGTGGCGCTGAAGCGGTTGATCAGAACGTGGTAGGTCCCTGATGTCGGGGCGGTAAACCCGGCCGTTTCCGTGGGGCTCTGGAAGCCGGTTTGGAAGTTGACGCCGCGGGCAACGATGTTGCCGGCGCTGTCGAGGATGAACAGATCGTAGTCTTGCACCGACTGGAACCAGTCGTCCCAATTGAGAAACACGACCAGGCTCTCACCTGCGTTGAGGAAAACGGTGTTGCTCTGGTCGCTGGGCGTGAAGTTGTGGATTCCGTCGCCGTCGTCATCGGTGAATTGTCCCTGCCAATGACGGCGGGCGTCGTTTCCAGCCGCCGTGACCACTTGAATGCCGGCGGCGATCGCCCGGTCGACGGCATCGTTGATCGGGCCGCGACCGTCGCCGGGCCCAGCGTTGTCCCAGCCGATCGAGTACGAGATGACGTCGACGCCCTGGCTGATCATCCAATCGAACGCGGCGGAGTTCCCGGAGATCGAATCGAAGTTGGCCAGGAACATCTGTGCGTCCGGTGCGACATCGAAGACGATTTCGGCGCACGCCGTGCCGTGCACCTGGTCCAGGAGGGCGAGCCCGTTGCCCTCGATGCCCCCGGGAGAGAACGAGTTGACCGTCACGCTCCCCGGCAATTCCGTTCCCATCAGGGTGTCGTACCCGAGAAACCCGACATCGATGACCCCGACGCTGATCGGGCCTTCGGATTGGTACGAGACCGGCGACGACTGCAAGCGGTCAGCCCGAATCACTCCTACACCCTCGCTGATGACGGTCGGCTTCGGCACCGGTGCCGCTTCCACCCACCTGATTCCCGCCGAGGGATCCAACGATCGCAGGTTGCGGATCGGCAGGCTGGCGTCGACCAGGTTGGCAACCCGTCCACGCACCGTGCCGCCCAAGCGCTCGACCTGTTCGCGGATCGAAACCTCGAGCAGCTCGAACAGGGCTTCCTCGCCGGGTGTTGCCCGCCCGATGCGCTGCTCCGGATCGTCGCCGGAGGCTGTCGGTTCTCGATCCGAGTCGCGGTCCGCGCTCTCGTGGATGAGGATCTTGGCGCGACCTTGCTGGTCGAGCCCGATGGCATTGTCTTCAGCAAATCGCCGCGCTGCGACCGGCCCGTCGCGTCGTTCGATCTCCTCGAGTTGGGAGAGACGCGAATCGAGGAGACGGTTCGACGGCTTGCCCGGACCGCCGGTGATGGCGGAGATATCGAGCTCGTCGTCCTGTGCCGACGGAGCCTGCGGTGGGGCGGTGGCGACCGCAGGGATTCCGGCCGTAGCGACCAGAAGCGCCACGATGACGCCGATGGTGCCGACGTAAGCAACGCTACCTCTGCTGCCGCGTGTCGAAGTTCGCAAGGTGACTTCTCCTCGTTCGTTCTTTTTCCGGCCCGTGGAGCGCGACATCGGCTAGAAGAAGATTCGGATGCCGCCGTTGAAGGTGAACACGCTGAACTGCTGCTCACCCGCGGTGGCGGCGGTGATATTGGTGATCTGATCGGTCAAGCCGCCGGTGGTGTCGGCGGTCGCGATGGTGTAGCGACCCTCGACGAAAGCGCCGACGCGGTCCGAAAATTGAAAATCAGCCCCCCCCGCGAAGTTGAACCCGATCGTATTCTCGATCTCCTCGTTGGCGGTGAAATTGAACTGCGCAAGCTGCGACGCGACCACTGAATCGATGGTGTAGTCGTACATGAAAAAGGCCACCCCGCCGGAGACGTAGGGCTGGATGGAGCCGGTCGCGAAGCGTCCGATGAGGTTCAAGGAAAGGATGTTGGTTGACACCTCACCGCCGGACAGCTGGTTGTCGCCGGTGGCGGCGACATCGAACGTCCGAGTGGAGAATGCTCCCTCGAAGCCGATCGCATCGGTGAAAAAATATGCGCCGGAGGCACCCCCACCGTAGCCTTTGTCGAGGCCGTCGGAGGCTGACAGCGCGAAGGAACCGAACCCGCTCACGTTGCCGCGCGGCAGGTCCGCGGTTGTTTGGGCGTTGGCAAGCGAGGTAACCCCGAGGAAGAGGCAGAGAACGGCCGAAATGCGCAGAAGCTTCATGTTGGAGTCCCGGTGGGTATCGTAGGAGGTGATTGTGCGCGCCCCAACCGCTCGGGGGCAAGGTCAAATCGGCTCGTCAGCCTTCAGCCCTACTGCCGGATGAACTCGATGCGCTCGAAACGGGCGGCCAGCGGGCGGGTGTCGTTTCCGCCATCGTCGGCCGGAGCCCGGGCGTAAGCGTAGCGGAATCGGAACACGTTGAGGTGTCGTCCGAGCAATTCGCGCGGCACCTCGACGCTGTAGTCTCGTAGCCTGTCCACGAGCCGAATTCTCCCCGCCAGGGAATCGTTCACCCACAGCTCGATCGACTGCGGCGGCGCGCCTTCGAACCGATACGGCTGCACGCGGAAGCGAACCAGATAATCGGCTTGTTCGAGCGACTCACCGACCGCCGCGACGATCGCTGCCTTGAGAGGGGCGACGACGATCGATTCATAGCCGATCGCCCAACGGTAGGAGGCGTCTCCAGCGGTCTCCGCGTTGGACCATCCCCGTCCGAGGAAGCGCTCATCGGCGGCCGAGCCGACGTCGATCGTCAGGTTGTTGTATATCTGCAGCCCGAGCTGGTCGTACTGCCATGGGTTGATTCCATACCGCCGGGCGAACACCACGCTTGCCGGAAGGGAAAAGGGGTTGCCGAGGCGCGCGTAGGTTGTCGACATGATTTGACCGAAGCTGATCCCCTCGCTGGTCGGCAGCCGCCCGGCCTTGATGTCCATGATGAAGAAGGCGTTGACAAGGGCGAAGGCGCCCAGAATCATCGTCGGAGCCAGCATCGGGCGCTTGCGCGCCCAGGTCATCAGAGCGGCCAACCCGAGGGCGAACAACAGCGTGCAGCTGGCAAATCGACGGGCGCCGAAAGCGTGACCCCCCCACCACATGGCGACGGCGCCGTTGATGTACACCTGGGCGACAAAAACCAGCGCCAACAGGCTGCCGAAGCGGACATCACGAATCAGGAAAAACGGAATCCCGAGGACCGCGAGGAAGATCACCGGGTGCCACGAGAACAACCCGTGGTTCGACGAAAACAGAATGTCCGTGATGAGCGACTCGGTCCACCATTGCTGTCCCGATTGGGAATGCGGCAGGGCAAGCCAGCCGCCGTTGACGACCTTCCAGAACACCAGCTGTGGCGCCACACCGACGAAGAAGGAAGCACCGAATGCCGCCGCGCTCCGGGCGGCGCCGCTGAAACGGGTATCGGCGTCGTCGAACGCCCCGCGCACCAACCCCAACGCATCGGTGAGCGGAAACAGCAGGAAGACGGCGTTCTGCCAACGCACCATCGTCATGAGGCCGGCGGCGAGTCCCAACCAGGCCCACTGAGACATTGTCCGGTTGTCACGTGTTCGAGACCAGATCAGCAGGAACAACGTCGCCGTGAACAGCGAGTTCCCGTGGCTGTAGGAGCTCTCGATCGCCAGGTACCAGACCAGAAACGATCCGATGGTGACGAAGATCGTCGCGGTGGCCGCCGTCCACGCCGAGAAATAGTCGCGCCCGATGCGGTAGACGATCAGCAGCCCGGCGAACCCGTAGATCAGCGTCCCCAGGCCGATCGCCATCTGATAGGGGTTGCCGAACCCACCGACGTCGTAGGAGGCGCCGGCGAGGTTCAGCAGGCTCAGCCACAGGTGCGCCGCCAGATAGAACGGCAGCCACATGACGGCGCTGCCGAAGGGAAAGATGTCTGGCATCTCGGTGCGGAAGAGCTCGTTCTCGTTGGCGAACTCGAGGTCCCAATCGATGACCAGCGACCGAACGTGGACAAAATAGTGACGTCCGTCGGCCGTGGCGCGCAGGTAGCCGGCGTCGAACACGACCAGCAACGCGAGAAAAAAGGCGAGCAGGAGCAGCTCCGGACCTTCGAGGGAGACCCAGGCGCGGTGGATCGCGGTGCGCGCCGCCGGCGCGACGCCGTCGGCGATCTCCCGATTGACCAGAACCAGGATGAACACCAGCGCCAAGAGCCCCGCCAGCGCCAGCGGGGCTCCGCGGAACTGTTTGACGAGGAGGGCGTGAAACAGAAACAGCCCGAGCGCGCCCAAGAGCGCGTGGCTCAGCCGCCACACCCAGCGTACATTTCGGCTCACGGCGAGCAGGCTACCTCATCATGGCGTCCCAAACCGAGGCCGTGTCCGCGAGCGAGTCGAACAGGAAGTCGGGACCGCACTCCTCGAGCTGGCGGCGCGAATACACGCCGGTCGCCACCGCGACGGTCCGCGCGCCGATGGCTTCGCCGCAGGTGATGTCCGCTGGAGTATCACCCACAATGACCACGGCCTCGCGCTCGTAACGCATACCGGTGATCGCTTCCGCCCGTGCGGCGCCGATTGCCGGCAGCTCGTTACGGTTCTCGCTGTCGGATCCGAAAGCGCCGACCCGAAAGCGGGAGAACCCCAGGCCCGAGGCGTCCAACTTGCGCTGCGCTCCGTGCTCGATGTTCCCGGTGAGCAACCCCAGCACCGCCTGGTCGGACCGTGCTTCGATGTGGTTCAGGCATTCGGCGACGCCCGGAAACACGCGTACGACGGTGGAAACCAGCTCGTCATCCAAGTGCTTCAGGTAGCGGTCCCAAAGATCCGTCAGCATCGCTTTCACCGTGGGTCGCGGGATTCCGGCGCCTTCCAGCAGCTCGTACGCGATTTGCGGATCCGTCTTGCCGGCGAACGACACCTCGCCGATCGGCCCCGCGGTGCCGTAAACGTCGATCAGGGCGGACTCGAACGCCCGGCCGGCGGCGCCGTCGGTGGTCAGGAGGGTGCCGTCGACGTCGAACAGGAGGAGCTTCTTCATCGCTGACCGAGCCTTCGTGCGCCCATGGGTCGATGCGGTGCCGGCTCTAGCCGCTACCTTCGAGGACCTCGCGGGAGGGATCCAGGTCGTCCCAGACGCGCCCGCCGGCGCGCACGATCAGGGCGGCTGCGGCAAGCACCGGCGTCGCCGCCACGATGCCGAACAGCGGGAACTCCCAGGCGACGACCGGCACCCCGAAGATGAACCATTGGATGGCGACGATGACGCCGATCAACAACGCCGCCGGCAGCATGCAGAGCAAACTCGCCAGACCGAGGCCGAAGAACATGATCATGTTCTGGCCGAAGGCCGCGGCGCCCTGCTGCTTGTTGCCGCCGAGTTGCACCCAGCCCGGGAACAGCAAGATGAACAGGTTTTGGAGGGTGGTCGACAGGCAGGTCAGCGCCAGCACCAGCGGAAGAGCGCCGATGACGATCAGAGGCAGGACTAGCGCCGCCGGCGCGCCGAGGGCAGCCGAGACTCTCTCGGGCAAAACGCGGACACCCCCTGACTCGATGTTTGGCGCGATCCCGTTGATGGCCAGGTACACGCTCATCGCCAGGACGAGTCCGGCGCCGAGCATCGCCGACATGGCGGCGAAAATGGTCGGCCCGGCGGCCTCGGCGACGAACAGCTTCCAGCCTTCGAGCGGCCAGGGGCGCACCATCTCGACCCGCAGCAGGTCGGTGCGCAGGTCGTTGCGGTAGTTTTGCGCACCCGTGAGCGGGCTGATCACCATGGTCACGAAGCCGATAAAGATGATTACGAAGGGCGCCCCCTGGAACCAGGAAGAGGCCAGGGGAACAACCACGAACGCGAAGCCGACGACCGCGAGTCCGAAGCCGAGCAAGGCGCGATAGCTGAAGCGGGTGACCGCCATCGAGTTCTTCCACAGGATCGCCATCTCGGGCGCTCCCAGCGGCAGCAGCGGGAACGGCGTGCGCCCCCGACTGCGCAACGAGGTCTTCCAGTAGCGCGAACCGGAGGCCTTCTTGTTCGCTTCGCGACGGGCGTGGGCCAGCGCCGCCTCCTCGAATTTGGCCTGTGAGCGCACCACCCACTCGTTGTGGGCGAGCAGGAGGACGAGTGGCATGACGACGCCGGTAAGCTGCATCGTCGGCGTGACCCCCGGTGCGGTGATGAACAGCGGCGCGGTGAGCAACACGAACGGAAACAACAGCCATCCCAGAGGGCCCGATTGTATTTGCGGCGTGAGGCGCGCCATCGTCTCACGGAAGAACTCGAGCCACTCCTGCCCGGGCGGGCGGCGCAGCAGCATGAGGTCGGCGATCAGGCCGCTGAGCGCCGCGCCGAGCACGATCCAGTAGACCAGGACGGCGACGACCAGCAACAGACGGTTGCGCCACCGACGTCCGCGCGTCAGCTCCTTTTGTCTCTCGAGCCACAGGCTGCGGCCCTTCGAGTGCAGGTCCCACAGGGTGAGTACGAGCCAGAACGACGCGTACCAGCGAATGCGGTCGAGTGGTCCGCCGGCACCGAGAAACAGCGTCATCATCAGGCAGCCGAAAAGAATGCCGGGCTGGCTCTTCAAGGCGGCGTACTGAATCAGATGCCGCCGCTCGATCGGCATCGGCGCCAGCACATGAATTTCGGCCTCGGTGAAGCTCAACGCGATGCGGCTCCAGGGCAGCAACCACCACAGGCTGATCAGCAGGGCGACGACGAGGGCAATCGCCAGCTGGATCGCCGGCAAGGCGTCTCCCAAGGCGATGAAAAGGAGCTCTGCGTTGAAGAACTCGATGTTAATCTCCCCGCGATCGTCGTCGAAGAAGAGCGGGCCGCCCACCCAGACGGTCATCCAGGCGATGAAAACCACGGTGCCAACGAGGTACTTGGGCTGTTTCAGGAGCCGGATGGTGCGGACGATCTTGCCCCGTAGGGAGCGGATCAGCAGGTAGACGAGCGCCGAGTTCACGACTCGTCCTCGTCCTGGCCGGTGGCGCGCAGGAAGATCTCCTCGAGATCGGCATCGCCCGATATATCGGGGACGCTGGCACGGATCTCGTCGAGGGTCCCCTCGAGGATCTTCGCGCCGTGCTGGACGACCAACACCCGGTCGCAGATCTCCTCGACGAGGTGGAGCATATGCGACGAAACGATCACCGAGGCGCCCGCCTGCGCCGTTTGGACGATCGTGCGTTTGGTACGGCGCATCGACCCGGGGTCGAGCCCGGTGAGCGGTTCGTCGAAGACCAGGGCCTCGGGCTCGTGCAGCAGGGCGCAGGAGATGATCAGCTTTTGCTTCATGCCGCGCGACAGCTCGCCGGGGAAGGCGTGGTGCTGCTCGGCGAGGTCGTTTTGCTCCAGTAGCTGGGTGGCGCGTTGATCGGCGGTGGTGACGCCGAAGATGCGGGCGAACATCGTCATGTGGTCCCAGACGGTGAGGTGGTCGAAGAGATGCGGCTCGTCGGGTACGAAGGCGAGGCGCCGACGTGCCTCGACCCCGTCGCCCTCGATGTCGTGACCGCAGATCCGAATACGCCCGGAGGTCATCGGGATGATGCCGGCCAGACACCGCAGCGTCGTCGTCTTGCCGGCGCCGTTGGGACCGACCAGACCGAGAATCTCGCCGGGTCCCACCTCGAAGCTGAGATCGTCCACGGCAACTCTGCCGCCATAGGCTTTGATGAAGTGATCGACTTGGATCATGGCTTCCATGCCGAGAGCATATCAAAG
>JADFNY010000332.1 GCA_022563115.1 Acidobacteriota bacterium
TCGAGGCCGAGCGCTTGCGGTCGAGGCTCGTCTGCAGGCGTCTCGTCGGGCAGCGACAGGGTGATCTGCTGGCCGCCCCCGACCCGCAAGCTTGCCTTTGCCGCCGGCGCCTCGTCGACGACGACACGGCCGGCGGAGATGAGGCGCTGGATCTTGGAACGCGACAGGTCGGGCAGGAGGGTGGCGAGCGTGCGATCGAGACGTTGCCCGGCGAGGCCCTCCGGCACGGTCACGGTCGTCCGCGGGTCGGGGTCGCCGCTCACCGGGAATCCTATGCTGCGGTCTCTCTGCACGCGGCTAGCCCGGATTTCTCAACGGGTGGCTACTGCGCGAGCGCGATGGCGCGCGAGTACTGCGTTGCGCTTGCTCCGGGTGCTCGACGTACTGACAAGTACGTCTCCGCGCCCGAATCGGCGCGCGCCTTGTCCTCACACGCCCTCGCACTCGCTCGCTACGCCACCCGTTGAGAAAACCGGGCCAGTAACTCGTCGGTGTGCACCAGTTTGGCTCCGTACATCTCCTCGACGTAGGCGAGGCCACGCTGGTGTTCCTCGTGGGTGAAGGCATCGACGCAATCGTCGACCACCTCGATCCGGTAGCCGCGGAAGAAGGCATCGCCAGCGGAGTGCTGGACGCAGATATGGGTGTGGATGCCGGTGAAGATGACGCTGTCGACGTCGAGGCTCTGCAGCAAGGAATCCATGTCGGTGTCGTGGAACGCCGAGTAGGTGCGCGAGGGCACCTGATGGTCGCCCTCCTGGGGGGCGAGCTCGGGGATCACCTCGGCGCCGGGTGTCCCGGCCATGGCGTGCTCGCCCCATATGGCGATCTCGGGGTCTGAAGGCAGGTGCGCGTCGTTTGCGTAGATGATCGGAATACCGGCCTGGCGGGCGGCGGCAAGCAGGCGCTGCAGGTTCGGGATGACGTTCGCCGTCATCTCGAAGGCGAGCTCGCCGGTGACGAACTCATTGAGCATGTCGATCACCAAGATTGCCGGCTTCGGGTTCATCGATCGTTGCTCCGCGATCAGGAGGGGCTCTCGGCCGGCTCCATCGGCTCCCGTTTGCCCTTCATCCGCGCCAGCATGCCGAGGGCGATGGTGGCGCCCACGATGGCGATGAACTGCGAGGTCGACAGCGCTCCACCGAACAAAAAGCCACGCGGGTCGGCGCGCAGGAACTCATGGAAGAAACGGGCGACGGCGTAGGCGAGCACGTACACCCAGAAGATCTGCCCATCGAATTGCTTGCGCCGGAACATCCAGATCAGGAAGACGCCGAGCAGCACGTTGGTGGTGGCCTCGTACAGCTGCGTCGGGTGCAGCGGGATGTTCAAGGGCACGCCGACCAGCGAACCGCTGTAGGTGTCGGTGAACGTGACACCCCACGGCAGGTCGGTGGTGATGCCGTAGCAGCAGCCGGCCGCAAAGCAGCCCAAACGACCGATCCCGTGGCCGATCGCCGCGGCGGGGGCGGCAACGTCGGCCACCTTCCACAAGCCCAACTCGTGTCGACGCGCATACCAAACCGTGACCAGAGCCGCGGCGATGAACCCACCGTAGAAGACGCCGCCCGCCTGCAGCAGGCTCATGCCCATCTGCGCGATGGCGCCGAGGTAGGCACTCACCGATCCAAAGAAACCGAGCGCCTGGCCTACCGCGCCGCCGCCTTCCGCCGCGAGCGTTCGGAACTGCCTCGAATAGATCTCCCAGTCGACCACCAACAAGAGGATCTTGGCACCCAGCAGAGCGGCGAGAATGATGTAGACGCCCATGTCGACGACCACGTCGGGGTCGATCTCGTTGAGCCGCGCCAATCGTCGCGCCACCAAGATGGCGATGAGGAACGAGACGACCAGCAGCACACCGTAAGTGTGGATGGTGATCGGCCCGACGAACGGGAGCGGTAATTCGAACAGGGTTGGGAACATTTAGGTAACCGTTCCTCTGCAGGCCGTGGTGAGAGTGTGGTGGGTCTGGCGGGTGGGTCTTCTCTAGTCTGCCTCGGCCGCCGATGCCTCTTCGACCTCGCCCTGTCGCGCCATCGCGATGAACAAGGATATCGCGCCGACGGTAATCGCCATATCGGCGACGTTAAAGGACGGCCAATGATAACGGCCCCAGTGGACGTCGACGAAGTCGACGACATAGTAGAGGCGCAGCCGATCGATGAGATTACCCAGCGCCCCGCCGAGAATGAAGCCGAACGCGAACACGATGCGGGGCTGGTGCCAACCTTCGCGGGCGTAGGCCCAAATCAACCCGACCGCCAGCACCGAGACGACGATCAGGCCGGCACGAACGGGGGCCACCGGTGCATCGGAGAACAACCCGAAGGCAGCGCCCGTGTTGCGCACGTGTGTCAGGGCGAGAAGGCCGTCGATCAGGGGGATGCGCTCCTGGAAGGGAATCCAGGTGGTCACCATGAGCTTGGTGATCTGATCGACCGCCAGGACAGCGACGGCGATCAGTACTACCCGAGTGCGGTCGCGCATTTCCGGATCGTTCCCCCGCGCTGAGCCCGATTGTAAGCTACTTGATCTCCATCAAAACGACGCGGTACTGGGTGGCCGTTTCGGCGGTCGCCAGCGCGACGCTGCTCGTTTGCTCGACCGACGTGCTGTCCATCGGCGGTAGCATCACGTCGGCTCTGTCGGAGGCCACCACTTCGCCCGCGGCGTTGAGCATCTCGAGCGTCACGCGGACGTTGAGGTCGCGCCTGCTCGGGTTGTCGATCGTCGCCGACCACCGGTAGTTGGCGTTCTGACCCGACTTGCCGGTGTAGGCGAAACTACGGTTCTGGACGCTGATTTCCTTTTGCGCCAGTGCCTCACCCGCGATCATCGCGCCAACGACCACAACCACCAAAATGGCAATAATCGAACGTGCTTTCATCGTTTCCTCCTGTGACTAGCAGGGTGCTGAAGAGCTCCGGGGGGATTCGTTCAGCACCCTGCCACTACCTTACCGCGTTTTCGAGCGGACCCAAGGCGACGACCCGCAGCCCTTGTCCTTGCGTTGCAATCAGCGCCAGCCCAGGGGCTTGTGCGCTGAGCCGGAGTTTCCATGCCCTCGCAAGGCCCGGGTCGGAATCCAATATCAGCCAGTGCCGACCCCCGTCGTGCCCCCGATAGAGGGCACCGCCGAAGTCCAGCGCCAGCACCTGGTCGGGATTGCTGGGATCGACCGCCACCGCTCGCAGATCGGCCGCCGCCCACGGTAGCTCGAGCTCCACCCAGAGACGGCCGCGGTCGTCGGTGCGATAGACACTATGTCCACCGACGGCGTAGGCACGCCCGGGATGGGATGGATCGAGAGCGACGGAGACGACGTTGTCCGGCAGCCCGCTGGCCGGCTCCGTCGCTGTACCCGCGTCGCTATCGGTGGGGCGCACCGAGCCCGTGGTGGCGATTCCGGGCCCGATGACGATGAACTCGTTGCCCTTCACCGACAACGAGGTGAACGCCTGGCCTTCGACCAGGGGCGTCCAGATCCTCGCCGCGCCCTCGCCGAAGGGTAGGGAGGCGCGGTCGGTTACGCCAAGGCTCTCGGCCTCGGCGAGGTAGAGCCCGGTTGATGTCGCGGCGATGACCTCGCCGCCGACGTCATGGGCGATCTGGAGGTCGCGGATCTCGCCGGGCGGAGCGTCCACCGGCACCCAGCGCCCCCCGGGGAGGACGCTGTACCAGCCGCGTTCGGAGACGACAATGACGCGGGTAACCGGCGCCAACTGGGCACGAATCATCGACACACGGCCGAGCGGCGGGCCGAAGCCCAGTTCCTTCCAGGAAGCGCCGATGTCGGTCGAATACAACACCCTGTCGACAGTCGGCCCCTCGGAGCGCGCTGCGAACAAGATGCGCGGTGCGCCCGGCAACGCATCGAAGGCAACCACGCGGCTGGCGTTGAGGCCCTCGTTACGCTCCTCGAAGATCATGCCGTCGGTGCTCACCATGACGCCGCGCTCTTCGGTGCCGACGTACACCGGCAGACCATAGGGCGCGACTTGGATCGAGCTCACCGACACTCCGGCCAGCGCGATGTAGAAGGATTTGCCGCCGTCGTCGGACCGATACAGTGCCCCGCGCGTTCCGGCGTACAGGACGTTCGGGTTGGCGGGATCGTGCGCCACCACGTGAACGCGGTTGTGGTCGGATGCAAGCCCCTTGCGGAGCTCCACCCAGTCGTCGCCGCCGGTACCCGACAGGTAGATGAAGTTGCAGGTGCCGACCAAAAGCGAATCCGGGTCGCGCGGGTCGATGGTCACCGAGAAGACATCACGATCGATCGCCATGCCGTTGTGGATACGGTGCCAGCTCTGCCCCCCGTCGATCGTGCGGAAGGCCTGCCGCCAGGTGCCGGCATAGACGCGCTC
The DNA here is from genome assembly GCA_022563115.1 of Acidobacteriota bacterium. Lineage (GTDB taxonomy): Bacteria > Acidobacteriota > UBA890 > UBA890 > UBA890 > UBA890. Next base: position 4,374 of record JADFNY010000332.1, read on the forward strand.
GGGGTCGCGCGGGTCGATGGCGAGAGACTCGACGAATTCGAACGGGTCGCTGTTGTCGCCGACCGCGATCCACGAGCCTCCGGCGTCGTTGCTGCGCCAGATCCCACCCAGCCCGCCGA
>JADFNY010000333.1 GCA_022563115.1 Acidobacteriota bacterium
AGATCAACGGCTACATGCACATGCGGCTGATGAAGCGGCTGATGAAGCTGATGGCGCGGAAAGGCGGACGATCTGGGGGGCGGCGGTTCGACCCGGGACAATGGCCCCATCGGCGGTTCGTCGGCGAACATGGCCTCTACAACGTGCTTGGTACCATCCGTTACCCGGGAGGCGCGCATGTGGCGTGAGAAGACCCTCGGTCAGCCGGGTGCGGAAAATCCGCACGCACGGTTGGAAAGGGGACTTCTGGAAACGGGGCTTCCAGCCACCGCGCCTGAGGTCTACCGATGATCGAGCGCCTGAGAAGCGACCTGAATACGGCCATGAAGGGCCGCGACGAGATCACCGTGCGCGTCCTGCGGATGTTGATCTCCGACCTGCACAATCGCAAGATCGCCGCCCGCAAGGACCTCTCTGAGGAGCAGGTCATCGCCGCGTTGCGCACCGCGGTGAAGCAGCGTCAGGAGGCCGCCGAGCAGTTTGCCGAGGGCGGCCGTCAGGACCGTGCCGACGCCGAACTGGCGGAGATCGAAGTCGTCAGAGTGTACCTGCCGAACCTGCTCGAGGGCGACGAGCTGAGCGCCGCAATCGACGAGGTGATCGCCGACACCGGGGCTTCGTCGCCAGCGGACATGGGGAAGGTCATGGGTCAGCTGATGAGTCGCCACCAGGGCCGCATCGACGGCAAGGTCGCCAACGCGCTCGTACGCGAGCGCTTGGCGGGCTGAGGTGGACCCGGTTACCCACGGCCTGGCCGGCGGCTTGATCGCCAAGTCCGGCGTGGCGCACCGCTTGTTGCCGGCGGAGCTCGAGAACCGGGGTGTCGCACTGGTCGCCGCCTGCGCCCTGGCGCCCGATCTCGACGCGATTGTCGAGCTCAGCCCCGATCCGCTGGCGTTCCTCCGCTATCACCGCGGGCTGACCCACTCGCTGCTCGGTGGCCTCGCGTTGGCCGCATTGCTGGCGATGGTCTTGGCGCCGTTGTTCCCCGGTGTGTCACGCCGTCGCCTGCTCGTGCTTACCAGCGTCGGGGTCTACATCCACATCCTCCTCGACCTGCTGAGCTCCTACGGGACCGTACTGTTGTACCCGTTCCGATGGGAGCGCTTCACGCTCGATTGGATGTGGACGTTCGACCCGACGTTCCTCGGGATCCTGCTGTGTTGCTTGCTCGCTGTGTACCTGCTGCGCCAGGCCCCGCGCCGGGTCGCCACGGTGGGCATCTGCATGGCGGTGGGCTATGTGCTGATGGCCGGGGCGCTGCAGTGGGTGGCCGTGCAGGCGCTGGCGGCAGAGGCCGACACGCTCGACATCGGCGATATCCGCAACATCGCCGTCGTGCCGGCGCCGTTCGTGCCGTTGAACTGGACCGGCATCGTCGAGACCGACGACCACTACTACCGCGCCCACATCGAGCTCGGCCAGAAGTTGGACACCGACATCCGCTTCGTCGAGGTGCCGAAAGTGAGGCCGGGCGTTAACTCCAGCACGTTGCACGCCGTCGACAACGAGCCGCTGCGCGAGCAAGTGGAACTCTACGAGTGGTTCGCCCGCTTCCCGGTGGTCAGCGTCGAACGTGAGGGCGTCGGGCAGACGGTTCGCTACTACGACCTGCGCTTCGATCTTCCGGGGCTCGGGATTGACCAACGGCCCTACGTATTCACCGTTCGTTTGAGCCCGAGCGGGGAGATACTGTCGACCAGCTTGAAGTAGTCGACTACCATCACCGCCCATGACCGACTACGGTTGGCTATCGATTCTGCCGCCGATCTTGGCGATCGTTCTGGCGCTGCTGACCCGTCAGGTGTACCTGGCGCTGTTCGCCGGAATCCTTCTCGGCACCACGATCCTGGCCGGGTTCAACCCGATCCTCGGCGCCGTCGGAGCGGTCGAGCAGCTCGTTGTCGTGGTCATCAACCGCGGCAACGCCGAGGTGCTGCTATTCACCCTGGTGGTCGGAGCGCTGATCGTCCTGATGCGCGAGTCGGGCGGCGTCAACGGGTTCGCCAACTTCATGGTGAGCCGCGGTTGGGTTCGTGGTCCGGTTTCGGCGCAGTTGTTGTCGGTGGTCGTTGGCACCAGCATCTTCATCGAGTCGAACATCACCTGCCTGGTAACCGGGGCGGTGTCGCGGCCGCTCTACGACCGCGTCAAGCTGTCACGCGCCAAGCTCGCCTACATGTGCGACTCGACCTCGGCGCCGATCTGCATCTTGATCCCGCTCAACGCCTGGGGTGCGTACGTGCTCGGTCTGCTCGCCGCCGAGGGGCTCGACCCGTTGCCGACGCTGGTTGCCGCCGTGCCGCTCAACTTCTACGCCATCCTGGCGATCGTCATCGTCGTCATCGTCGCGGTTTTCGGCTGGAACATCGGGCCGATGCGCCAGTCGGAGCAGGCGGCACTCGAGGGCAACACCGGGGCCTTGCCGGCGCAGACGATCACGCTGGAACCGTCGGGCGGCGATGAGACTGAGGCCGACAAGCCGCCCGAACGGGCCGTGAACCTGGTCGCCCCCGTGCTCGCTATCGTCGCCACCATGTTCCTCGGCCTTTGGGTGACCGGCAGGTCGGCGCTCGAAGGCGTCGCCTCCGCCGATGGCGAGCCGTACAGATTTTTCGACTTCATCATGGCGGGTTCGGGATCGCTTTCGGTTCTTTGGGCCGTATCGGCCGGGGTGGCCACCGCGATCATCCTGGCGCGGGTGCAGGGCATTTTCACCTTCACCCAGACGGCCGAGCTCGTCGTCGTCGGATTCCGCGAGCTCATCGGCGTGGCGACGATTCTGGCGCTTGCCCTGGCGATCGGTCAGGTGTGCCGAGGCCTGGGTACCGGCCCATGGGTCGCCGACATGGTGAGCCCGTGGATCAATGGGGCCAGCGCCGCGCCGCTGCTCTTCGTCACCTCGGCGTTCATCGCTTTTTCCACCGGTACCTCGTGGGGGACGTGGGCGATCATGTTTCCGATCGAGATCTCGATGGCCGGGCAGCTCGGCGCCTCGATTCCGCTGACCGTCGGCGCAGTTCTCGGTGGCGGCGTCTTCGGCGACCATTGCTCGCCGATCTCAGATACCACCGTGATCTCGTCGCTGTCGGCCGGCGTCGATCACATCGAGCACGTCGTCACCCAGATTCCTTATGCCCTGGTCGGCGGTGCTGCCGCCACGGTGCTGTACTTCGCCGCGGGGCTATTGGTGTGAATCTGAATCGGGACAACTGGTTTCTGGTCCTGCCGACGGTCGTCCTCGGCATCGTCGCCTCGTACACGCTCTATCACCTGCACGCCGCCGGCGACGTGCGACGGGCGATCGAGATCGTCGCCGAGTACGAGGCCGACGGGCAGCCGACGCTGGCGGAGTTTCTCGCTCAGCGAGGGCGGCTCGCCTGGGAGAGCGAGGTGGTCTCGAGCTTCTACGGAACCATGGACGTGGCATGCATCGTCGGATCGACGAACCCGCAGCGCTTCGTCTGGCGGGTGCACGTCGTGCAGAAAGCCTTCGCGCCGGCGGACGACCGGACCCGAGCTCTGATGGGCGAGTACGAGCCGTCATTGTACGGCGAACCCACCGAAGCAGGGTCTAGCCCGCATATCTCAACGCCCTCCTGCTGCGGGCGCGGAGAAGCGCGCGTCTACGGCGTTGCGCTTGGTCGCGCACCTCGACGTATGGTCAAATACGTCTCCGGTGCCTTTCCGGCGCGCGCCTTGTATCCACGCGCTTCTCCGCGCCCTCGCGACGAAGGGCGTTGAGATATGCGGGCTAACGACAGTGACACGACCGTTAGGCGGGCTTCGGACGACCAGCCGGTGACAAACTTCGCCGAGGGTTCTCGGTGAGCAACGGCGCCGCCGAAGTCATCGAGCGCCAGCTCGACAACGGCCTCAGGGTCCTGATGCGCCCGCTTCACGCCGCGCCGCTGGTTTCTGTGTGGTGCTGGTACCACGTCGGATCTAAAGACGAGCGTCCCGGAACGACCGGCGCGTCGCACTGGGTCGAGCACATGAACTTCAAGGGCACCGAGGGAATCTCGCGCGAGGATCTCAAGGTGTGGATCGAGCGCGTCGGGGGTGCCTGGAACGGCTATACGTGGATCGACCAGACGACATACTTCGAAACTCTGGCGGCCGACGCCCTCGACTTAGCGCTGCACATCGAGTCCGAGCGTATGACCAGCTGCCTATATGATGACGACGAGTTCGAGTCGGAGCGCAGCGTCATCATCTCGGAGCTGCAGGGCAATGAGAACAACCCCGCCTACCTGCTCGGTGTGGAGGTGGCGGCGGCGGCGTTTCGCGCCCACCCGTACGGATGGCCGACGATCGGCTGGCTGTCGGACCTCGAGGCGATGAGTCGCGACGATCTCTACAGCCACTACCGCAACTACTACGTCCCCAACAACGCCACTTTGGTGATCGTGGGGGACATCGATCCCGGTGAAGCGCTTCGCAGTGTCGAGCACCACTTCGGCTCGATCGAGCCCGGTGAG
>JADFNY010000028.1 GCA_022563115.1 Acidobacteriota bacterium
TCACCTTCTACGCCCACTACCGGCGGCCGGGCACCGGCACGTACCTCGTGCAGTGCTGCAGCACGCTCCGCCTCCTTCTGCGACTTTCCATCACCAACACCAACAATACTCAGTTCTTCGTCCAGCATCACAGTGCATCGTACAATTGTGTCGCGTCGGCCAGCCACATAACCTTCAACAGAGAAAAACTCGGGTGGACCGCCCAGGCGAGATTGGGTGTAGATATACAGGACATTTTTGGGATTCTCAAGCCATTGGGGTTTGGCGCGGTCCACCAGATGTGCATATTGGATTTTGATCACGTTCATTAAAAAGAGCGGATGGGGATGCGTGGGTAGCACCCGAGCAGGAGCTTTGGAACGTTGGCTGTACGGTTAGCAAACACATTCTTTCAGGGAGCGTACCTTTTCTTGCCGCCACGCTTGGACGAAGTCTTTCCTCCGCTACGCTGGCCGACGCCGCTGCCGCCGCTGGCACAAGAAATTGTCCGCCACACCATGGAACTGTCCATGGACTCGTCCGTGGTCTTTGTTAACGGCTATACCTTCATGACCTTCGGCGGATTGCCAGCTCCAGCGCCGGAGATCATCCGGCGAGGCGCTGCTGCCGTTTGGCAGGAAGATTATCTGCCACGCGTCCGCAAGGCCTATTTAGGCATCCTGGATGGCGACTACGACAACCTATCCGCTAGAGCCCTCGGCGAGCGCTTACCAGTTTTGCTCAGCGAATCCGGCCAAGCAACTCTCTCTCCGTGCTCGGGATTCCTTCCTGCCGCTGCCTTCGCATGATTCTAACCGGCTACAGCCTCCCGAAGTGCTCCCCCCGGCAGATCCGAAAAAGCAAATTCCTATCCCTCCGCTGGCGGCGCCGCCTTCTTCGAGGAGCACTAGCGTTGCCTGTATAGAGGTCGTCCTGCGGAATTCCGCTAGACGTCGTGAAGCTCCAGAGCGATCTGCGGCACGTGCTGGTAGTGGGCGTCGGTTGTAACGAGTCGAAGACCGAACTGCATGGCGCTCGCTGCGATCCAGATGCCGTTGGTCGGGATGGGCGTGCCGGCGCGCCGCAACGAGTCGTAGATCTGCGCGTAGCGTTCGGCGGTTTCGGCGTCGATGCTCAGGGTGCGGACGCGGGGTCTGTGCAGGAACTCGCGGAGACCCCTGCGGTTTTCCTCGTGCCGGGTCCCGCCTCGGAAGCCGGCGCCAAGTTCCCCGAGAGCGACCGAGTTGACGCCTACGCGGTCGGCCATGGCGATCGTCTCGCGAATTCCCTCGTGCCCTCGAAACAACGCGGACATCGCTGACGTGTCGAGCAGGATGCGGCTCATCCCCACAATTCCGGATCGATGCGCCGCTGGTCGGCAAGCGCCCGGTCAAATTCGCTCGCCTGCTCGTCGGTCCAGATACCGCAAAAGTCGTCGAGATCGTCGTGCCTTACGCTCGGCGCACCGAAACCGGAGACACCCAAGCCTTCCTCGAGAAGCGAGATGACGGCCTTGTTCAGGCTCAGACCCGATCGGGCACTCCGCTCCTCGATTCGGCGCGCGACCTCGGGCGGAATGTTCCGTAGCGTGATCACTTTCATCAGCCTCACCTCATGTGATGGCCATGCGGCGGCGGAATGCCAATGTTCGGCGAGCGCACCCTGCCGAATCTACGGGGTGACAGTATGATGCATATAGTACATCGAAACGATGCGATAAGTGCTGCAACCTGATAGAATGCGCCGCCATGTTCGATGAACCGCTGATCACCAACGACGCCGTAAACCTCGGCATCCTGATGACGCTTCTTGCGTTCGTGTTCATCACGGCGCACAGCGAGCGTTTGTTCTGGAAGCGCTTCTACTCGATCGTTCCGAGCCTGCTTGTTTGCTACTTCCTGCCGTCGATCCTGACCACGCTGGGGGTCTACGACCCCGACCAGTCGAACCTCTACTTCGTTGCCTCACGCTACCTGCTGCCCGCCAGCCTGGTTCTGTTGACCTTGAGCATCGACCTTTCCGGGATCATGCGCCTCGGACCTAAAGCCGGGGTGATGTTCCTGGCCGGCACGTTCGGCATCATCGTCGGCGGGCCGTTGGCCATTCTCGTGGTCTCTTTCTTCAACCCCGAGTTCGTCGGCGGTGCCGGGCCCGACGCGGTGTGGCGCGGCATGACGACGGTAGCCGGAAGTTGGATCGGCGGCGGTGCCAACCAAACCGCAATGAAGGAAGTATTCGAGGTCGGCGACGACATGTTCTCGGCGATGATCGCCGTCGACGTCATCGTTGCCAACATCTGGATGGCGGTGTTGTTGTTCGGTGTCGGCCGGTCCGCGAAGATCGATTCGTTTCTTCAGGCCGACACCAGCGCGATTGAAGATGTGCGCCGGCGGGTCGAGGAATACCAGGCACAAGTCACGCGGATTCCGAATCTCACCGACCTGATGAAGGTGCTTGGTGTGGGCTTCGGCGTCATGGGTTTGTCCCACTTTCTCGCCGACATCATCGCGCCCTGGCTCTCGGTCAACGCCCCGGCGCTGGAGCGCTACAACCTGACGAGCGGCTTCTTCTGGCTGGTGGTGATCGCGACGACCGCCGGGCTGGCGCTTTCCTACACGCGAGCCCGGGAGCTCGAGGGCGTCGGCGCTTCGCGGGTCGGAACGGCTCTGCTTTACGTTCTGATCGCCACCATCGGCATGCGCATGAACCTGATGGCTGTGGCGGAGAACAAAGAGCTGTTTCTGGTGGGCGCGATCTGGATCGGTTTCCACGCCATCATCTTGATCACCGTGGCGAAGCTCATCAGGGCGCCGTATTTCTTCCTCGCGGTCGGCAGCCAGGCCAACGTCGGCGGCGCCGCGTCGGCGCCGATCATGGCGTCGGCGTTTCACCCCGCGTTGGCCCCCGTCGGCGTGTTGCTCGCCGTCCTCGGCTACGCCATCGGCACCTATGGTGCCTGGCTGTGCGGTCAGCTCATGCGGGTGGTCGCACCCTAGTGTGCTAAAGAACTCCCGGGAGTTTTCACCATCCTGCTAGGCGCCGGCTCAGCCCAGAACCGGAGCCAAGATCACCAGCGCGACGATGGCGAACAGTACCCCCAAGGCACGCAGCAGGATCGTGCGCGGCGCCCGCGAGCCGATCATGCAGCCGATCTGGGCGCCGATGACCACGCCGGGAATGGTGAAACTCACCAGGCTCGCTACCTCGGAGCGAACCGCGGGTTCCATCCGCAGCACCCCGACCAGGTGGCCGCCCGCCGCGGCGAGGCAGGTGCCGGCGAGGACGAGAACGCTGGTGGCCACGGCGCGGGCGCTTGGCATCCGCGATCGCTTCATGAGGAAGTAGGCATTCAGTTCCCCCAACCCGGCGGAAACCATGCCGAGAAAGAAACCGCCGGCGGCAGCGAACAGCATGCCTTCGCCCAGCGCCACGCCCGGATTGTCGGGCTCGTCGGAAGCGTTTTCGAATATCAGATCCGCCTCCTTTTGCCAGAAACTCGCTCCGATCGCCAGCAGACCTACGCTCAGGACCAGGCGTAGGATTGCAGGGTCCATGCGCCCCGCCGACCACACTCCGAGCAGCGTCATGGGGACGGCCGCGGCCATCAGACGCGCGCCGAGCGCGTAGTCGATCAACCCGCGGCGGGCGTAGCCGCTCAGCCCGCTCGCGAAACCGAAGGTCGCGGTCATCAGGGCCGCCCCGATCGCTGCTCGTAGCGGCAAGCCGAGCCAGAGAAAGAACATCGGCGTGAAGAACGTCGCCCCGCTGACCCCCGAGGAGATCGCCACCGTCGACACGATCACGGCGACGGGAAACATGTACCAGTATTCGAAGGTCATGCTCGGTGGGTTGCTGGGGGTGAGTCGAGCCGCCGGCGGAGGTTGCTTTGGACAGCCCGCCCGATCGTATGCTACCAATGACAACCGCATCGTCCGTTTCCCAATTTTTCTCTCGGGGGCCGAAAACGTGACACCGTCGCTCTCCCCACCCGTCGGGCACTCCGTGCGCCGATCCCGGATCGCGAAGATCCCGGTTGCCGCGACGTTGTGCGCGTTGCTGGCGAGCGCTTCGCTCGTCGTCACCTGGGAGGTACCTGCCGGAGCCAACCCGCAGGGTGGGCAATCCGCGCCGGCGCGAGCCTCGGCCAATTGGCCCCAGTGGCGCGGGCCGACCGGCAACGGGGTGGCGCCGCATAGCGACGCGCCACTCCGTTTCAGCGCCAGCGAAGGTGTCAAGTGGAAGGTGGAGATCCCGGGTCGCGGGTTCTCGTCGCCGATCGTTTGGGACGACCTGGTGTTCGTAACGACGGCGGTGGCCACGGCTGAGGAGACGCGGTCGGTCGACCGGCCACGCCGCCGCCAATCGCGGCTGGTGCCACACGATTTCAGGCTCATTGCCTTGCGTCGCGATAACGGCGAGGTCGCCTGGAGCCAGACTGCGATCATCGCCATGCCGCACGAGGGATACCACCGGACGCTGTCGAGTTACGCCAACCCGTCACCGGTAACCGACGGCGAGCGCGTCTACGCGTTCTTCGGATCGCGTGGCTTGTACGCCTTCGACCTCGACGGCGAGGCGGTATGGGCACGTGACTTCGGCGTCGAGATGGAGACCTTCGGACACTTCGGCGAGGCTTCGAGCCCGGCGCTCTTCGGCAACACGATCGTCGTCGTGTTCGACCACCAAGGGGAGTCCTTCATCGAAGCTCTCGATACCCGGAACGGTGCGACCCGCTGGAGGCGGTCGCGTGACGAAGACACCTCCTGGAGCTCGCCCTACATTGTCGAGTACGACGGTGCGATTTTCGTGGTAACCAGCGCCGGCAATTACATCACCGCCTACGACCTCCACAGCGGGCAGATCGAGTGGCGGTCAACCGGATTGACGCCGGGCCCGATTCCCACACCGGTCGCCGGGGGTGGGCTGCTCTTCGTGGCCAGCGGTTCGCGGGAGCGACGCGTGCGGGCGATCGATCTCAGTCGCACGGGCGCCGTGGGCGGCGAGGCCATCGCTTGGGAGCTGCCCAGGGCGGCGCCGTACAATCCGTCGCCGCTTCTGTGGGGCGATGAGCTCTACCTGGTGCGAGACGGCGGCATGAACGTCGGCACCAGCCGCCTGTCGCTCATCGATGCGCGGACCGGAGAGGCGCGCTACCTGCAGGAGCGACTTCCGGCCGCCTACACCATCAAAGCTTCACCCGTGGGTGCCGGCAACAAAGTGTACTTGCTGACCCAGGAAGGCGACGTGCTCGTACTCCGCCGGGGGGCGCCACTCGAGGTGCTGGCGATCAACCCGATGGGCGAACAGTTCGTCGCCTCGCCCGCCGTTGCCCACGGCGAGCTCTTCCTCCGCAGCCGCCACCATCTTTTCTGTATTAGCGGTCGCTAACCGACAAACTTATAACCCATCCCATGCACCGTGCGAATATGCTCCGGGTGCTTCGGATTCGCCTCGATCTTCCGCCGCAGCCAGGCGACGTGCACGTCGACGGTGCGCGTCGATGGCATGGCGTCGTAACCCCACACGTTGTTGAGCAACTCGTCGCGTGACAGCACACTGTCGCGGTTCTCGATGAAGTAGCGCAGCAGCTGAAATTCCCGCGCCGACAGCTCCACCGGCGTGCCGTCGCGCACGACCTCGGCCTTGCGAAAGTCGACGGAGACGTCGCCGAACTCGTAAGAGTCAGCGCTGTGGGTGGTCGCCGACGTCGCCGAGCGTCGCAACAGCGCCTCGACGCGCGCCAGTAGCTCGAGGTTCTCGAACGGTTTGGTGAGGTAGTCGTCGGCGCCGAGCTTCAGACCGACGACCTTGTCGGCCACCTGGTCACGCGCCGTAAGCATCAGAATCGGTCGGGTCATGCCGTCCCGCCTCAGATCGCGGCAGACGTCGAAGCCGTTCTTGCCCGGGAGCATGACGTCGAGAATGATGAGGTCGAAACTCTCCTCCTTGGCGCGTTCATAGGCGGTATCCCCGTCGCCGGTGATTTCGACCTCGTAGCCCTCGCTGCGCAAACGATCCGATAGCGTCAGCTGCAGTCCGGGCTCGTCCTCGACGAGAAGGATTCGTTTCGCCATGCGGCGATTCTAGCAGGGCGCTGAAAGATCCCCGGGGGTACCGCGCTCAGGGCCCTCCGGGTCAGCGGAGCGTCGGATCCGGGCTTTCCGAATCGTCGGCGACCGGAAGCTGGACCATGAACGTGCTGCCGGCGCCGGGTGTGCTGACGACGTCGATGCTCCCGCCGTGCGCCTCGACCACCTGTTTCACCAGGCTGAGGCCGAGCCCGCTGCCCTGTATCTGCGCCCGCCGGGCGCGCTCGCCGCGGAAGAAGGGCTCGAACAGATGGGGAATCTCTTTGCTCGGGATGCCGTCACCTTGGTCGTGTATGGCGACCTGGATGGCGATGCCCGAATCGGTCTTGCTCTCCCGCGCTTGTACGGTCACGGTGCCACCCGGGCGGCTGTACTTGATTGCGTTGGAGACCAGGTTCTGGATCACGGAGCTCAGCGCCGACGGGTCACCGACGAGCTCGGGCAACGATTCCGGAAGCTCCCTCCTGACGGTGACGGAGCGCTCGTCCATCCAGGCGCTGTTCGAAGCGATGGCGTCGTCGATCGTGGCGATCAAGTCGACGGGCTGGCGCTCGAACTGCAGGTTGCCGGCGCGTATCTTGGCGAACAGCAACACGCGCTCGACCATGTTCGAAAGGCGGCGTCCCTCGCGGTTGATCAGTTCGCCATACTGGCGCGTTTTCTCAGGATCTTGGACCACATCGTCGGCGAGGTTTTCGGCGGCGGCGCGGATCACGGCCAGCGGCGTCCTGAGCTCGTGCGAGATCCCGGCGACGAATTCCATCTGCTGGGCCGCGAGTCGCTGAGCGCGCCGCGTCGAGACCACGATCATGGCGATGGCGCTGGCGAGAAGGGCGAGCACCCCGAGGCTGATCGCCAGGTTGCGATTGCGGGTTGCGGCCACCGCCGCCTCCAGCGACCCGGCCTGGTGCTTGACGAGCAGGTCCCACTTCGCCTCCGAAACCTCGTCGATGACGTTCCACATGCGGCGGGTCCGCTGAAAGCGCGGATTGAAGTGCCAAGCCCGCAGGCCGTAGATGTCGCGCTGCGCATCGGGCTCGGCAAAACTCGCGGCGGTGAGATCGGGCCGCGATCGGTACAGCAGCACGCCGGGGTTGTCGCGGTCGACGATGCCGACGTTGTAGTCGAGCGTTTCCTCGCCGTAGAAGTACTGATCCGCCAGCGCCGGAATGAGCTCGTCGACGATCACGTCGGACCGCAGCTTGGCTACGACCCAGCTGATCGACTCGTAGGCTTCGAGGTCGCGGATCGATCGGGTGAAGACCTGCTGGATGACCAGCGCGGGAATGTCGTCCTGCAGGGGCTGCGGCCCCAGCGGCAACCGAAACTGTTCCCCATTGTATCGAAGCAGGCCGTCGAACTCGTCACGGAGCGGGGCGATGTCCTCGGGCCATTCGTCGAGGGTCGCCAAGCTGACACCGGTGAACTCTTGCAGCACCAGCCCGGTTTCCTCGTTGAGATTCACCCAGTAGATCTTCTCGAGAATGTCTGGGCCCTCGATGGTCTCGAGGCGTTCGGCGTAGTGTTCAGCGAGTTGCTCCGAAAACGTCCCGCCGTCGCGGTAGTCGACCTGGAAAGTCCGGTATAGCTCGGCCAGCTCGCTGTCGAACTCGGAACGCACTACGCGGGTCGTTGAGTCGAGAGACTGGCGCATGCGCTCGTGCTCACGTTCGGACAGCTGCCCCAGCCAGTTGTATTGGAAAATCGCCAGCGTGAACAGCAGTCCGGCGAGCACGAGAACAGCCACCAGCTGCATCTTGTTGGTCCACAAATAGCTCATTTGAAGGCGATTCTAGCAGCGCCAAACCCCTATGAATGGGGGAGGGTCGAGCTTTTACATCTTTAACAATCATTTTGCATCGAGTTAACCACCTCGACGGCGAGTTGCCCGATAATCACCCTCGTGATGATGATTTTGGGGCGGTATCCCGCGCCTGACCGTCCTCACGTAGTAGCTCTGCCTGAGAGGTTCAGAACGGCGCGCCAGGCGTGTCCCGTCGTTAATGGGGAGCGGCATGGACTTCGGCTGGCGCGCCGATTCTTTTTCTCGAGTTGGCTGGCGCGCCGATTCCTTGAGATTGATCGCGCCTAGGACCCTTACAGCCTGACGGACCATGAAAGCTCTGAGAAAACTACTCACCTCAACGTTGAAGCTGGTGATCTTCGTCGGCCTTGTCGGCGGTGGCTATTACGCCTACCAGCGATACGCCGCCGAGATCGAAGAAGAAGAGCTCGGCGAGTTGCCGACCGTTATCGCCGAGGTTCGTGACATCACCGTCTCGGTTTCCGCCACCGGCATCCTGCGGGCGGTCAAGATCGTCGAGATCAAGTCCAAGGCGTCCGGCGAGATTCTCGAGATGCCGGTCGAGATGGGGGACTACCTCGAAGCCGGCGACCTGATCGCCCAGATCGATACCCGCATCCTCGACCAGGAGCTCAAGCAGGTCGAGGCCGACTACGAGTCGGCCCAGATCCGTCGGCAGATCTCACAGCGGCAGTTCGGCCGCGCCGAGTCGCTGTACGCCGAGGACCTGATCTCCGTAAATGACCTCGAAACCAGCCAGCAGAACTTCGCCAACGCTGAGTCGCAGCTCATCCGCGCCGAGGCTTCGCTGGAGCTGGCGCGCGAGCGGCTCGAAGACACCACGGTAACCGCGCCGATCAGTGGCACGATTATCGCCAAGACGGTGGAGCAAGGGCAGATCATCGCCTCGAGCACCAGCAACGTCTCCGGCGGCACGGTGCTGATCCAGATGGCGGACCTCTCGGAGCTCGAGATTCGCACGCTCGTCGACGAGATCGATATCGGTAGGGTCCACGCCGGCCTGCGGGTCGACAGCACGGTCGAGGCGTTCGCCGACTTGAGCTTCGAGGGCAAGGTCATGAAGATCGAGCCCCAGGCGGTGGTGCAGCAGTCGGTCACTACGTTTCCGGTGCTGTCGCGCATCGACAACAGCCTCGGGCTTTTGCGTCTCGGCATGAACGCCGACGTGAGCATCATCATCCACCAGCGCAGCAACGTGCTAACGATCGCCAACGAGGCGGTGCGCTCGCTGGAGGACGCCCGCGAGGTGATCCGGCTTCTCGGCCTCGATGCTCCGGTTGCGGGGCCGCAGCCCGCCGCGTCGGCGTCGATGGAACTACCTGCCCGGCCAACGTCGCCGGCAGGGCAAAGACGGGATGACTTGGTCGCTGCCAACAGCGACAATAGTCACGGCGACAACCGTAGCGGTGCCGACAGCACGGCCGACAACGGCCACAACGGCAACGGTGCCAACGGCACGGCCGACAACGGCCACGTCGCCGACGGTGACGTCGCGAGGCCGCAGCTGCGGGGCGATGCCTGGGGTACCGACGGTAGCCGTCGGGAGCCAGCGGTGGTTTTCGTGCTCGACGCCGATGGACAGTTCCACGCCCGCGAGATCGTCACCGGCGTTCGCGATTGGGAAACCTCCGAGGTCCTCGGCGGTCTCGAGGAAGGCGAAGAGCTGGTGCTGTTGCCGAGCACCTCGCTGCTTCGTTCGCAGCAGAACATGCGTGACCGGTTTGCGCGGCGGAACACCGTCGTTCCGACCGTCGGCCGCTAAGTAGTAGGCCATTTCCTGGTAGATGGATTGCCGGCGCTCCGGGGCGCCGATTTGTTCGAGGACGAGATGCTGTACTTCGAGATCATGCGCGTCGCAATCAACTCGCTACGGTCGAATCCCATGCGATCGATGCTTACCATGCTCGGCGTCATCATCGGCGTCGCCGCGGTGATTACCATGGTCGCGCTGGGGACGGGCGCGCAAGCCGCCGTCGAGGCGCAACTTTCTTCACTCGGCGCCGACATTCTCACGGTTAGTCAAGGATTCGGGAGGGGCGCGAGTGGCGCTCGGGGCCGCTCGGAGCGGCTTTCGGTCGACGACGCCATCGCCATCCAGGCAAAGGGCCACACGATAACCGACGTGGTTCCGGTCTCGCAGCGCGATGCCCAGGTGGAGTACGGCAACGTGAACCTGAGCACGCGGGTCATCGGCACATGGGCCAACTGGGCCGAGGTCAACAGGTGGGAGATCGGGCAGGGCCGCTTCATGACCAAAGCCGAGGCCGACGGCCGCCGTCGGGTCGCGGTGCTCGGCAGCGCCTTGTCGGAGCTCCTGTTCCCGCCCAGCATCGATCCGGTGGGATCGCAGATCCGCATTCGCGGGATCCAATTCGAGGTCATCGGCGTGTTCGAAGAGAAGGGGTCCGGGAACGATTTCAGAAATCCTGACGAGCAGGTGTGGATTCCCTTGTCGACCTCTCAATGGCGCGTTTTCGGGACCAATCGGATCAACAATATCCAAGTGCAGATCGCCAGTGAGAACTTGATGATGGCGGCGATGGCCGAGATCGAGTCGGTCGTTCGTCGCCAGCACCGGCTGCGCCCCGACGTCGACAGTGACTTCCGGATCAGCAGCCAGACCCAGTTCCTCGAGGTCATTCAGGAAAGCCGGCGGACGTTCACGATGTTGCTTGCCGGAATCGCCGCGGTCAGCTTGGTGGTCGGTGGCATCGGCATCATGAACATCATGCTGGTGTCGGTGACCGAGCGCACCCGGGAGATCGGCATCCGCAAGGCGATCGGCGCCACCCGCGGCAGCGTTCAGTTGCAATTTCTCATCGAGGCTGTCGTCCTGTCCTGCTTGGGCGGGGCTCTCGGCATCGCGCTCGCTTGGGTGGCGTCGCAGCAACTCTCGGAGAATTTCGGTTGGACGATGGTCATCCCACCCAACGCCGTCGTCATGTCGTTCGGCTTTTCCGCCATGATCGGCATTGTTTTCGGTTTTTACCCCGCCGTCCGCGCATCTCGGCTCGACCCCATCGAGGCGCTTCGTTATGAGTAGGTTTCGCTTGATTCTCGTCGCCGTGTTGGCGGCGACCCTCGTGACCAGCGGTGCGTTCGCCGCGCCGTCGCCGCAGGGCAAGCAGCAGGCCACGGGCAAGCTCGACATACAGGCCGCGGCCGAGAAGGTCGTGCGCGAGCAAGCCGCCATACAGGCGCAGCGGCGAAGGCAAGACGGCAGGGGAGGCGGCGGCGGAAACGGCCGCGGCGGAGCGCTAGTCGCCAACGGTGACGACATCGATGAAGCCTACGAGGCCGAGGTACAGGCCCTCACCGGCAAGCGGATGAACGTCGCTTACACCAATGCGCCGCCTGAGATCGACGGCGTCCTGAACGATCCAGAATGGAATTTCGCCGATCCGGTTACCGATTTCATGCAGCGCGAGCCCGACAACGGCCAGCCCGGATCGGAGCGCACCGAGGTGCGCATGTTGTACGACGACGACGCCTTGTACTTCGCGTTCTACCTGTACGACCGTGAGCCTGACAAGATCTTCGCCCAGGACCTGCGTCGTGATAGCAAAATGGATACCGACGACACGATCGCGGTCATCCTCGACACCTTCCACGATCGCCGCAACGCGTACGCGTTCCGGGTCAACCCCCTGGGCACCAAGTACGACGTCGAGGTCCGTAACGAGCGCCAGGTCAACGCCGGTTGGGATGAGCGCTGGGACGCCGCGGTCACGATCACCGACGAGGGTTGGTTCGCCGAGTTCCGTATTCCGTTATCCTCGCTGCGCTACCGGACCGGCTCGCACGTCTGGGGCATCGACTTCAAGCGCGAGATTCGCCGCAACAACGAAGAGATCAACTGGAGCAACTACCGGCGTGGCTTCCAGTTCAACGCGGCGTCGCAGTTCGGAAACCTCGTCGGCTTGCGCGACCTCGGACTGACCGGACGGTTTCGCTTCCAGCCCTACGTCACGGGTTCGGGTTCGCAGTTCAACGTCACCGATGAGCCGTTCAATGAGGCCGCCGGCGGTATCGGCGTCGAGGACTTCAAGATCCAGATTACCTCGAACCTGACCGCCGATCTCACGTTCAACACCGACTTCGCCCAGGTCGAGGACGACACCGAGCGCGTCAACCTGACGCGGTTCCCGCTGTTCTTTCCGGAGAAGCGCGAGTTCTTCCTCGAGTCGGCGAGCAACTTCGCCTTCGGTAGCGGTGGAAGTCGCCGGGGCGGCAGCCTCGGCATGGGCCCGTCGGTCAACCTCTACCATTCGCGCAACATCGGCCTGGTGCGCGGCGAGCCGGTACCCATTCGCTACGGCGCCAAGCTCACCGGGAAGGTGGGTTCCACCAACATCGGTTTCGTCAACGCCCAGACCGGCAACTCCGAAGTCAATATCGTCGACGACGTCGAGGTGTTCAATGCGGGCAAGAACTTCACCGTGTTGCGGCTGAAGCAGGACATCTTCGAGCGCTCGAGCGTCGGAATGATCTACACCAACGCCCAGGGAGCCGGCGAATACAACCGCGTTGCCGGCGTCGATGCCAGCTTCCGGTTCTACGATTACCTGTCGATCAGCGGCGAGATCGCCACCGTTGTGGCGGACGGCGTGCTCGAAGCGAGCGACGAGCTCGACGACAACCCGATCACGGCGCGCTTCAGCGCCGGTTGGAACAGCGACCAGTGGAGTGCGTCGGGTACCTACCAACGGATCGACGAAGACTTCAAGACCGACCTCGGCTTCATCCGGCGGCGCGACGTCGTGAGCCACAGCTACCGCCTGGGCTGGAACCCTCGACCCGCTTTCGCACCGGCGATCCGCCAGATCCGCTTCTCCGGCAGCTTCAACCACCTGACCGACATCGACGGCAACTTCCTCGAGCAATCCGCCAGCCTATCTGCCACCACCAACTTCCAGTCGGGCGACAAGATCACCTTCTACATCAAGCAGGAAAACGAGCGCCTCGACCGGATCTTCTTCGTTTCCCGCAAGGACAACATCTTCGTGTTGCCCGGCGACTACGAGACCCGCACCTACTGGGTGAACTTCGACAGTTTCAACGCCCGCACGGTCAGTGGAAGGATGAGCGTCAGCTGGAGCGACTACTGGGATGGCACGCAATACTCGCTGAGGCCGGGCGGCACCATCCGTTTCAACCGCAAATTCAGCCTGTCGCCGAGCTACAGCTACAACCACATCGAGCTGCCGACCGGGATCTTCGATACCCACACGATCACGACGCGCGTCACCTACAACTTCAACGAGCGCTGGTTGACCAACTCGCTGGTGCAGTACAACAACGTTTCGGGACGCGCCTCGCTGTACGTCCGCCTGCGCTACGTCATCAACGAGATCGACAGCTTCTACGTCGTCTACAAGAGCACCCGCACCTGGGACGAGGTCTGGAACGGCGTCGCCGACCACCAGCTGATCGCTAAGATGACCTACTCGATCGACTTCTGATCGGCTGCGCGAGCGCGATGCCGCGCGAGTATTGCGTTGCGCTTGCTTCGGGTGCTCGACGTACTGAAAAGTACGTCTCCGCGCCCGAATCGGCGCGCGCCTTGTCCTCACACGTCCTCGCGCCCGCTCGCTTCGCGACCCGTCGAGATATCCGGGCTAGCTTCGGCTCGGTACCACTCGACGGTTGTGCGGATCGCCTCGGTGAGCGGCGTCGAGATGTCCCCGAAGGCCTCGACGAATTTGGTGTGCTCGACGACGAAGGGCTCCTCGAACTGGTACATCATCTCGGTGAGTTCGCGCACCTGCGGGTTGAAGAAGCCGAGCAACCTCAGCATCAGCTTGCCGGCCCGTCGCCTCTTGGGCCGGTGGCCAGTCTCGGCGCAGACGATGGCAAGGAACTCGCGCGTCGTTACCGTCTCGGGGCCGGGAAGGTGCCACACTTCACCCAGGGCTTCGTCGCGCTGCCCGAGGATGACCAGGCCGCGGGCGATGTCGGGCACGTAGCTGTAGGTGTGGGGTAGGGAGACGTTGCCGAGCACCGCGGCCGCCCCTCCCGTGAGCGCCGGCTCGAACACCTGCTCCCCCATTGCCGAGCGACGCACCCCGGGCCCGAAAAAATCCGACGCCCGGCCGATGGCGACCCGCACTCGCCCCTTCTTGTGGGCTTCCAGCAATGCCGCGGCCATCTCGGCCCGCACCCTTCCCTTGCGGGTCATCGCCGTCATCGGGCGCCTTTCGGAAAGCGGCTTGCCAAACGGGGAGCCGTACATATAGACGTTCTCCATGGACACCAGCTTGGCGCCGGCAGCGGCGGCTCCCTCGATGACGCCCGCTTGCAGCCGCGGGAACAGCTCCGGCCAGCGGTGATACGGCGGCGCCAGGCACTGGTAGACGACCGCAGCTCCGGCGCTGGCTTCGCGGGCAAACGAGCGGTTGGCGGCGTCACCGCCGACCATCTCCACCCCGGCCGGCAACGATGCCTGCGCCGACCGGTTGATCATCCGCACGCGCACGCCGCGAGCCAACAGCTCGCGCATCACCGCGCGGCCTACGGGGCCGGTTCCGAACACCACATGCAGCTCGCCCATGGGTGTCTTCTAACCCGTCGAGATCCGCAAAGCCACTTATAATAACAGGGTGCTGAAGAACTCCCGGGGGCGCCGTCACGCTGCCCGTAACCCTTCGGGCGCATGGGCGTTGTGGCGCATAGGCGGCGTCCCTCGTCGGCGACGATACATCAAGTATCGCCTTCCTCCTCGATCCTTGCCTCTGCCCACAAGACCCATGCGCGGCACCCCTGGGAGTTTGTCAGCACCCTGTCAATCGAAGGAATTAGCGCATCTTGTGGCGGCCGCGACATCCGGGTAACAATCTTGGAGTTCATCGCCGTCGAGAGGCGGCGAACATGACTTCCTAGCCGGCCGTGGTGGAAGTGTGATGGGCCTGGTTGCGGTCTTCTACGATGGGTGCTCGCGATGATCAGCCGTCGCGTCTTCTTGGCGGCCTCCGGCGTTGTCTCCGCCAGGCTCGCCGCCTGGGATGCCTCGTTCCTGCTGCCTCAGGTCGGCGCGACGACCTACTTTGACTGGGAGGAGCTCACCGACGGGGTGCGCCTGGCGCGCGGCGGCGGCGGCGTGTCGTTGGTTATCAGCTCGCAGAGTGAGTCGCTCCTGGTTGATTGCAAGGGATACGGGCTCGGCACGACGTTGCGCCGCGAGGTCGAGTCGGACGGGAGCACGCTGGTAGCGGCGGTCAACACCCACCATCATTCTGCTCAGACGGCCGGCAACTTCGCCTTCACGCCAGATCTTCCGGTGATCGCGCAGCGACGCGCCGGACGCCGCATCGTGTCGGCGGTAAACGGGGCTCTGGAGGCGCTACAGGAGGACACGGACGGTGGGATCATTGCCCGCCGTCGGGCGCAGATCTTCGAGCAGGCGTACTCCGACGAGGGGGCTGGCGCGGCGGTTGACGACTTCGATGCCCATGTCGCCGGAATCGCCGACCTTGTCGCCTCCAACTTCGGCCCCACGGTGGTTTTCGACGATTCTCACGAGCTTCAGGTCGGCTCGCTCGAGGTGCAGCTGCATCACTTCGGTCGGGCGCACACCGACAACGACCTGGTCGTCTGGGTTCCCGAGCTCAACGTCATGCACGTCGGCAACCTCATCTACCTCGACAGCCACCCGGTGATCGATGCGGGGCGGGGTGGCGATACCCGGTCGTGGCAGTCGGTGCTGCGGCGGGTGCGCGATCTCGTCGGAGCCGAGGCGACACTCATCCCGTCGGATGGCGAGTTGATCGCAACCGCCCACGATATCGACGCCCAGATCGAGTATTTCGATCAGCTCCGCAGGCTCGCGCAGAGCGCGGTCGACGCCGGCATGTCGCGCGAGGAAACCGTCGACTTCATTCCCACGACCCGCCTCGGACGCTTCTCCGGATTTGCCCGCTCGGACCGTCTCGCCGTCAATCTCGGCATCGTCTACGACGAAATCATCGCGTAGCGGTGATGAGGGCGACCCTACCTTCCAGGGATATCGATCAGTCTCAGGGCCCAGAGGCCGGAGTTGTTGTCGGCTACCCAGATCAGGTCCTTGAAGGGCATCAACCCCCAGGTGCGCGCGGCGTTGGTCTTGAAGCCGTCTTCGGCGTCCGGCAGGAAGTAGGCGATCTCGCGGCCCTGGGTGTAGAGGTTGCCGAGCAGCTCGCCCGAGATATCGACGACGCGCACGCCTTGGTTGTAGTAGGCGACGTACAGGACATCGTTCTCGACCCAGAAGTTGTGGGTGCCGCCCTCAGGGACCTGGTAGCGGGCGACCTCGCGGGGGTTGTTCATGTCA
>JADFNY010000334.1 GCA_022563115.1 Acidobacteriota bacterium
ACTGAAAAGTCGAGCAAAATGATCAGGATTTCCTCCTTCACCCGCAGTTCAGAGAAAGCCTACCGTGAGACACCGCCGTTTCGCTCTCTACGCCACCGCCGTCATCGCCCTGGCAGTCATCATCAGCGTCGTCGCGCGTCCGCGCGCGGAGGGCGTCGACAGGGGCTTGTACGCGCCGAATTTCAGCGTCTACGATGCCGCCGGAACCCCGGTCGAGCTCACCGACTTCCGCGGCGAGCATCTGCTGATCAATTTCTGGGGTTCCTGGTGCGCGCCGTGCATCCGCGAAATGGAGTCGCTCTACGACCTCGAGCGGCAACTCGACGGCGAGGTCCGGTTCGTCTACATCGGCATCAACACCTTCTACCGGGACGAGAAGCCGCTCGATCCCGCCGAAGTCGCTTCCGGCTTTCAGGCCGGACTTGACGCGTTCCATGAACGGCTCGGAAGGGCGACGCTGGTGCAGGACCGCCCGGGGAAGAACGACATCGTCGTCAATCATCTCCTCGAGAGATCGATGTTCGACTTTCGCGGATACTGGCAACGACAGTTCCGCGCCCGCACGAACGAGCGCTACGGAATTCCGGCCACCTATCTCGTCGACGATCGCGGCCGCATCAAGTTGGTTGTGCATATTCCTCAAGACTGGCGCCTGCACGAGCAAATGCTGCGGGATTTCGCCGCCGGCGAGAGCCTCGCCCGCTACGACGGCCAATTCCTGGTACCGGAGGAGCTGAGGCCGGGCTTCGTCGACAGTGCCGAAGACACCGAGGAGTCGCGGCCTTAGTCGAACGGCTAATCGCCCCGTCGTGACCGCTTTACTCCCGGCCCGCCGGCGCCGTCGGGAAGGCCTTGAGAACCTCGCGTACCAGCTCCCAGCGGCTGAAGCCCTGGCGTCCCCAGTCGAGGCCGCGGCGCACGATGACGAGGTCGTGGCTTGGCAACACGATGGCGTACTGGCCGCGGTTGCCGGCCGTCGAGTAGGCGTCCTTGGGCACGTAGTCGACATTGTCCGATACCAGCCACCACTGGCCGCCGTATCCGTTGCCGCTGTTCGCGGTCGCCGGCGCCGGGGTGCGGACGAACTCGATCCACTCTTCGGACAGCAGGCGCTCGTCGTTCCACATGCCGCCGTTCAGGTACAGCAAGCCGAAGCGGGCGAGGTCGCGGGCGTTGGTGTACACCTGGCTGCTGAGGATAAAATCGCCGAAGCGATCGGTGCTCAACAGCGTGTTGCGCATGCCGATCTTGTCGAGCAGGGCGGCGCGCGGGAACTGCAGGTACTCTTGGTCGTCGCCGATCGCCAGCTTCATGGCGTAGACGGCCAGCAAGGTGTCGTAGTTCTCGTAGTCCCAGTTAGTACCGGGCTCGCGGATCAGGGCGCGGCTGCGCGCCCCCTCGACCGAGCTGGCGCCGGCCCAATAGGCCAAACCCGAGCCGGTGGCGTACTCGAGGCCGCCGTTGTCGACGGTATCGAGCCCGCTCGACATGTTCAGGACGTGGCGCAGGGTGATTCCCGAGCGCGGATCGCTGCCCGACCGCGCCCGCGGCAGCCAGTCGAACGGCAGCGGCGCATCGAGCGCCATGCGCCCCTCGTCGGCGAGCATGCCGATCAACGTGACCCCGATGCTCTTGGCCGTTGACCAGGTCCGCGTTCGGGTGGTGACATCGAAGCCCGGTGCGTAGCGCTCATGGATGATCTTGCCGTCGTGCACCACGATGAGGCTGAGCGTCACCTGGAACTCGGATTCGCGGTCGAATGCCCAGTCGGACGCTGCCTGCAGCGCCGCGGCGTCAAAACCTGGGGGAAGTGAGGAGTCCTCGATCAAGTCGCCGTCGGGCCACGGAATCGTCGCCGGGTCTCCCGGTGGCGGCGGAAGGTCGAGGATCGGCAGGCCGTCGATGTCGTCGAACGTCTGGTCGGGCGCCAGGATCACGCAGCCGATCCCCTCGCGGAACGCCGCCCGCATCGTCGGCACGTAGCCGTCGGCACCGATCGCCACCGCCTCGCGGTCCCAGTCGACGACATAATCGCCGCCGCTCGGCGTCCCGATCGGCTCGGGCAGAAAGGCGAGCTCCTTGTCGAACACCTGCTCGAGCGTCCGGTTCGACGTGAACAGCCCGTTGCACATCAGGATCGCCTGCTGGCCGCGGCGGACCATCGCGCGGTTGAACTGCCAATAGTCGTAGCGCTCCTGCTGCCCGCCATCTTCACTCTGCTGCGCGCCGCCGCGACGTTGGGCGTCGGCAATCGTGGGAAGAAGGAGCGCAAGGGCGATCAGTGCAACCAGAAGACGTTTCATCGGTTTTCCTCGGGGCTTCGCAACGACCGGTGGGCGCAAGAACGTTGACCGGATTGTATTCGGAAGGCGCGTTCGGTTACAGGGTTCCGGCCGTCCTTCATGAGCACCCAGATCGCATAGATGCAGCAGGCAGAACCCTATCGGCACGCCGACGCAGCTTACCGGGGCGGGGGAAGACGCACCTACTCCGCCTTGAGAGCCAGGACCGGGTCGACACGAGTCGCCCGGCGGGCCGGTATGTAGCTCGCAAGCACTGCCACCGCCAACAGGATGAGCGTCGTTGCGCCGAAGGCGATGAAGTCCGTCGTGCCGATTCCGTACAGCAGGCTGGACAGAAAACGTGAGACGACGGCGGCGAGCGACAAGCCGAGGGCGATGCCGACCAGGATGATCCCCAGCCCGCGGGCCATGATCATGCGCAAGACGGCCGGCGCCTCGGCCCCCAAGGCGATGCGGATGCCGATCTCACGCGTGCGGCTCGACACCGCGTAGGACATCACCCCATAGAGCCCGATGGAAGCGAGCACCAGGCCGAGAACACCGAACGCGCTGAGCAAGGTGGCTCCCATCCGTGCCGGCCACAACGAAAAATCGAGTTGGTCGGCCAGGGTCAGGATCGCGAACACCGGCATCGCTTGGTCAACATCGCGGATCGCCTGGCGAACAGCGCTGCTGAGAGCCTCCGGCTCGGTCTCGGTGCGCACCACCAGTTGCATCGCCGGGGAGTACTCCTGCTCGGAAGGCATGTAGATGAAGGACGACGGATCCTCTCCGAGGGTCCTTACCTTGGAGTAGGCGGCGACCCCGACGACCTCCAGCGGCCGATCTTCCTGGTTGATGTAGTGGAAGCGCTTGCCGATCGCGCTTTCGCCCGGCCAATAGCGATCCGCCATGACCTCGTTGACGATGGCGACGCGGGTCGTGTCCTGGCGGTCGAAGTCATTGAAATCGCGGCCCTGGATGATGCGGATCCCCATGTTGTCGAAGTAACCGAGCCCGACGCTGCCGCACTGGACCAGCAGACCGTCTTCTTCACTTGCCTCCTGCCCCTCGATGAACGTCGTTCGGGAGATCGTGCCGAAGGCCAGCGGCAAGCTCTGCGCAACCGTTGCCGTGCGCACACCCGGCAGAGAAGTAACCCGCTCGATGAGGTCGCGATAGAACAACCGCCCTTCGTCCGGTGAGTAGCCCTCCAGGCCGGCGTCGAGCGCCATCACGAGTGCGTTGTCGACGTCGAAGCCGGGATCGATGTTCTGAGCGTTCTGCACGCTGCGAATGAACAGGCCCGCAGCGATCAACAGCACCAACGAGATCGCCACCTGGGCGACCACCAGGACGTTGCGTAGACCGAGCCGTCGGCCACCACCCTTGCCGATCGGTCCGTCCGCCTTGAGGGCCGACACCATGTCGGATCGCGACGACTGCAGGGCAGGCGCCATTCCGCAGATCACGCCGGTAGCGATGGAAAGCGCGAACGCGAACGCCAGGATCACGCCGTCGAGGCCGAAGTCGAGGACGAGCGGAAACGGGGTGTCGGGAAAGGACGCGATCAGAAGACTCGTCGTCCACCGAGCAACCAACAAACCCATCAAGCCACCGAGCGCAGCGAGGAGAATGCTCTCGGTCAGCAGCTGCCTGATCAGCCGCAGACGGCCGGCGCCCAGAGCGAGTCGAACCGCAATCTCCCTGCGCCTGCCCGCCGCACGAGCCAGCAGGAGATTGGCGACGTTGGCGCACGCCACCAGCAGCACCATGGCGACGACGACCATCATCATGCCCAGGGACTGTGCGAGCACGTCGCGGATGCTGGGGTTGATGCGCGCCTCCAAGGTGGGCACCAGCGTGATGCGCCGATCCTTGTTGACCTCGGGGAATTCCTCGTCCAGTTGCGCGGCGATGGCGTCGAGCTCCTGGTCGGCCTGCTGCAAGGAGACGCCGGGCTTCAACCGTCCGACGACGAAGTACGCCAGCGACCTGCGGCTCTCGTGCCAGAACAAGTCGGCGAGGAGCTCCCGGTACATCATCGCCGGGACGTAGATGTCGAAGTCGAGCCCGAGGTCCAGGCCGGTGAAGTTCTCCGCCGCAACGCCGATCACGGTGAACGGATGGCGGTTGAGGTAGATCGTGCGGCCGACCAACTCGGGGT
>JADFNY010000029.1 GCA_022563115.1 Acidobacteriota bacterium
GGTTCGATATGCTTACATTACCGCGCTGACGCGGCAAGCAGCCCTCGATACGACGGTATTGTGCTTCTGTGATTTCCATTTACAGAGCTTATCACAGAATCGTCCGTTAGTGTTAACAGGCCCTAGTTCAGAGATCCCTTCGGCGTGCATGCTCGCTACCTCCGCTCAGAACCAGAAAAGCTTGACAAAGCCCACCGTCAGCCGTGGCCGGTATTCAAGTTGGGCGCCGTTAAGGTCCTGGAAGACGGGGAAGTCCACGCCCACCTGCACGCCCATGTCAGGTTTGAAGTTGAGCCAGATTGTGGGGCCGACAAATACGCGGGTCCCACCGGAATCAGGCAGGATCGTGCCTGTTCCGCGTGCGTGGCCCTGAGACTCGACGAACAGGTTGATGCCGATTCCCATCTCGGGGCCTGGGAAGGGTCTCTGCCAGATTCGGTAGCCGGGCTGCACAGATACCTCAACAGCGTCCCCTGGTTCGAAGTCCTGCTCTCCCTCGCGGTTGATGACGTACAGGCCGGAAAAATGTGTGGTGAAACGGCGGTTCACGTAGGTGCCACCGAACCCGGCGAGGAAGTTCACCGTGCCGGTACCGCGCTGCAGAGTCGGCGGCAGTAGCTGGCCCCGGTCGTCGCTGCGCAGGTCGGTGGCGCCGGTAGGTAGCTGGGCGCCGCCGACCAGCGCTAGTTGCACGGTGCCGCCTGGCCTATCGAGCTTCAGGAACCGCCACTTAGCCAGAACGGTGACGTCGCCGATTCCAACGCTTCCACCGAGCGCCGAGCGACTAGGGCCCAGCAGCGGCTGAAAACTCTTTCGCTTGCTGACCACTGGAACTACCCCAACCAGGCTGATATCACGGTTGAGTGCGAAGCCGAAGGCCAAGGGCTGGACAAACACCTGCACCCTATCGCCGTCTGGGGCGCTGATCTTCTCGCCGTGGAGCAGAAGGCTGCTACGACGGTTCAGAATGCCGCTGTAGGCGAAGAAGCTCCCATCGGTAAACAGCGTGATGCCGCTGCGGCGGCTTGGAACCTGCCCAGAAGCAACCGCCGGCATCAACACCATCCACAGAGCGATAATCAGCGACAAAACGATTGCAGTGCGCCAGAACTTCACAGTATGGACTCCCCTGCGTGCCGCCACGACAAGGGGGCTACTGAAGCTCCTGCTCTACGTTCCCTTGCCGCGGCGGCGTTTCTGGGAAGGCGACAACTACACGAAACTACCTACCTCTCTGGCAGTTCCCGCAGCACGTGTCGCCCGGCTTCACCACGGCAGCGAAGAGGCCGTTGGTCTCCTTCGGCTCAACGACGACGGCCTGGAAGTTGGCGTTCTCGAGGACCGCCTGCTGCATGGCTTCGATGGTTGTCTTGTCAGGATCGTACGTGACGACGGCAGTGGCCTTCGCCAAGTCCACCTCGGCCTTGGTCACCCCTTCGACCTCCTCGAGGGCGTTCTTGACCTTCGCGGTACAGCCATCGCAGACCATACCCTCCATGCCCTCCATGTTGTCCACACCCGTGATCTTGAAGGTCACGGTCTCGAGGGCGGGCACGCCAGCGGCCAGGGCAGGGCTGGCGAGCAGCATGACGACACCTAGCATTATCGCTGCACTGCGCAACTTACGCATCACATCTGCTCCTTACATTGCGACGTCAGCGCGGAGGCGTTTTGGCCGAAGGCTACCGGCCAAAGGACAATCCCCGTGCCGCGTCAGGTTTGCTGGCAGATTGCTCCGCCAGCAGCTTGCGAACTGCTTCCTCATACGTGTGTCGATATCGAAAGCCGATGAACTGCTCCCGAACCACTCCTTCCCGATCAAGAAGGAAGGTCGTCGGGAGGCCCGGGATACCACCAAACAGCTCCTCCACGGCTTGATCGGCCATCAGGTTCGGGTAGGAGACTTCCACCTGTTCAGTGAGGAACTCGCGCACCGGATCCGGTTGCGGGTCGCGTGCGATCCCGACGACGACCAGGCCCCGGTCTTTGTAATCGCGATAGAGGGCATCGAGATCGGGCATTTCGGCCCTGCAGGGAATGCACCAGGTGGCCCAGAAGTTGACCAACGTGACGGTACCGCGCAGCTCAGAGAAGGACTTGTCATGGTTGTCGAGGTCGTTGAGATGGAAGTCTGGAATCCTCTTGCCGACGACGGTTTCTTGATCGGCGGGCGGCAACGATGTTGCTCCCAGCATTCCAACGGAAGTGGCAAAGGCCACAGCGCCCAGTAGTAAGGCCGCCCGCCATCTTCCGGCCCCCCAGGTAGGTCTTGGGCAACGCACAGCGAGCCCGTCCGCCGTGCTGGCACCCGGCCCGCTCTGTGACGTTGAGAATCGCTCTGCATTGCTCGTGGCCGTCTGGGAATCCCTGCATCCGCACGTTTCACACATTGTTTCCTCCCAGCCTCAAGATATGCCGCTCCGCCCTAGCCACCATTGCCTACTAACGCTGCTACCAGGGCATCTGCGTCCACAGCGGTCAGCGCTCCGAGCAGCACCAGGTTCACGCCGTCAACGACGAAGCTGCGGGCCACAAGACCCGCCTCCGGCCACTGCGCCACGACGCACGCCACACCGTGCACGTCACGGTGCTCCAGCGTCGCTTCTCCAAAATCGACCGGGTGGGCTCCGGGGTGCTGGAAGACCTCGACCCAGCTGCCATCGGCCTCGTAGCGCAGCTGTAGGGCCTTGCAGCAGGCCTCTTGGAGCACCTTCACCTCGGACAACTGGTAGCCCCCAGGCAGCACATGCGGCAACACCGGCTCAAAGAGCAAGCCCTCCACTGGCTGTCCCGGCCGTTGGCTCTGCGCCTGGTAGGTGCGCCAGAACCCGACAGGTAAACCGCCACCGCCCACCTCTCGGACGTAGCGCCCTACATCCAAGACCATCGGAGTGTCAGTGGCCTCACCGCTCATTAGATGGTGGTGCATCATGGGCCCGCGGAGTGCGTATGACCAGACCAGCACGAGCCCGACGACCACAGTCGCCGCCACTGCACTCCAGCGCCACCGTCGGCCACTCCGACGGAGCCACGCAGTTACCGCTGCTCCCTCGCGCCCTCGGTTGCCAGGGAGCACGCCGGCCATCTGCTCTGCCTCGGCGCCGCCATCGAGCATAGCCTCGATGCGCTCCCAAACGCTCTCAGCGGCGGGCGGTGGTGGTACCGTTATTGCTCTGACCTCCTCGCGCAGCGCCCGCAGCGCCTCGAGCTTCTCGTGACAGCCCGTGCACAGGCGCAGGTGGTGTTCCATCTTGCGAGCGCCCCTCTCGTCGAGGGCATCATCGGCCCAAGCGCTGAGCTGCCTTCGCCTCCAAATGCAGGCTAGCGATCTGAACATCACCGCTCACTCCGGGGAGCCGAAGCGTGCGCTCGCCCTGCCCAAAGAACCAACTCCGCACCATTCGTTTTGTAGATCCGTCTACTCATTTCAACCATTAGACGAACCAGCCTCAGGTTCCTTCCCGCTTTTATCGGTGCGACCCTCAACCGCTCGGCGCAAGTGATCGCGCGCCCGGCTCAGCCGCGAGGCGACCGTGCCTTCGGCCACGTCGAGAATCGCGGCCACCTCAGCGTAGCTGTGCTCCTCAAGATCGCACAGCACGATCACCTCCCGATCGCGGTCGCTGAGAGCTTGCAGGACACGCTGGAGAAGCGTCCATTTTTCTCTACGAACCAGCTCCTCCTCGAGTGCGTTTTGCGTTGCCATGCCCGGATATTCAGTGCCTGCCCGGGCGCTCCGCGAACGCTGTTCCTTGAGTAGCTGTCGGTGTGTACGCTGACGGCGGCGCACATCGTAGAAGGCATTCAGGGCGATGCGTGTGAGCCAGGTGCTGACTTTGGCCTTACTCTTGAAGGCAGCCATCGACTGGAAGGCCCTGAGGAAGGTCTCCTGGACCAGATCCTCTGCCTCGGCGGGATTGCCTGACTGAGAGAGCAGAACACGGTAGATAGCCTCGTAGTTCCGCTCGAACAAGGCCCGCTGGGCCCAGCGTTTGCCGCGCCGGCATCCGGCGATCACCTCTTCCTCGGTGGGAGCGCCTTCCATATTCACATGCATTAGACGTACTTGAGGGAAAATCCTTCCCAATCCCGGCGATCGGCCGCGGGCATAGAAGGGAAGGTCAGGTGAAGGCTCAGATCCAGACGCGCAGGTATGGAAGCAGCCACAGCGCGATCACGACCGGTGTCACTACCACCGTGGTGACGCGCGCCCGTCGTCCACCCATGCGACGCACAAAGGCCGTGTAGTAAGAGAGCCCGAGCATGACCGCCGATATCGGCAACAACACGGGCCGCCAGGCCGCCAGACTGGCGACCGCCCCTCCCGTAGCGACGCTAGCGCCGGCGAACAGAAGGGCCAGCACTCATCAGAGGGCTGGCAGCAAGGCGGTCACCATAGCGGTTACGGCTGACCACCTGACGTTTCGCTCGGGCATCTCTAATCCTCCTGTTGGCGGAAAACCTGGATACGGTCGTTTCCGAAATCCACGACGTAGATGGTGCCGTCCGTACTCACGGCCACCTCTATGGGACGGTCAAACTGACCGGGGGCGTTGCCCTCTTCACCAAACTGACCGAGAAACTTCCCCGCCGCTGAAAAAACCTGAACGCGGTCGTTGTCGAAATCGGCGACGTACACGCGACCCTCGGGGCCCACGGCCACCCCGGTGGCGACCCGGAACCATCCGGGCCAACGCCCGGGAAGGCCGAGCCCG
Source organism: Acidobacteriota bacterium (assembly GCA_022563115.1). Taxonomy (GTDB): domain Bacteria; phylum Acidobacteriota; class UBA890; order UBA890; family UBA890; genus UBA890. Next base: position 4,716 of record JADFNY010000029.1, read on the forward strand.
AGAGGGCCGCCCCACTTTGTCCGGAAACTCCCGTCGGGCCCGAAGACCTGGACACGGTTGTTGTAGGCATCGGCCACGACAACACCCCCGTCCGGTAGGATCGCCACGTCCGTCGGGTAATGTAGCGCGGCACTCCAGGCGCGCCCGGAGGTACCCAGAACCGCCACGAAATTGCCGTCCGCTCGCAGGTGTTGAACGCGATGGTTGTAGAAGTCGGCGACGTAGAAGTCGCCGTTGGGTGCTACCTCCAGCCCGCCCGGCGCGTCAAAGGCGCCAGGCTCCGAGCCGCTCCTTCCTACGGCTCGAACAACCTCTCCGTCTGGGGTGAACACTTGAATGCGGTCGTTAAGGTACTCGGCGACGTAGAGATTGCCGTCCGGTCCGAAGATCGCGTGCATCGGCCGGTCAAGCTGGCCGAGAGCATCACCTTCTTCGCCCCAGGCCGCAACGAAGGTACCGTCGGGATGGAATCGCTGCACACGGTTGTTGCCCGAATCGGTGACGTAGACGTCGCCGTCAGGGCCGATGGCCAGACCGATGGGCGCGTCGAACTGCCCTGGTCCTGTGCCCGTCTTACCCCACTCCGTGACGAGGACGAACTGCAGGCTGCCGCTGGTGAAGAAAAGTGCCCAGGCATACCAGACGACGGCGATCACAATCGCGCCCGCCAGCAGCGCAAGCCTGCGTCGAGTCAGAAGATTAGCCATCGGAGCCCTACCTTGAAGGTCGGATCGAATTCTAGCTGTGCACCGTTGAGGCCTTGCCAGACGGGTACCTGATAGGTGACTTCTACGAGTAAGTTCGCCAGCGGGATGAACTGGACGCCGGGGGATAGTCGGAGAACGTTTCCGCCCGAGTCGATGAGCGATGTCCCTTCCAGGGTGCTGCGCTGGCTCCACGTGCCATTGGCTTCCAGGTACAGGTTGATCTGCTTAGCCGGGTACATGCGATACACACGCGGCAGGATGCGGTAGCCGAGGGCGATGTCGTAGTGCAGCACATCACCGAAGGCGAACCCGTCGTCAACGGTGTTGATGTCGTAGATAAGATCACCGCTGAGTCCGACCGGGCCGACGCTGTGCGTGAGGATTACGCCTGCGGAGTAGTCCACGGAGCCGGTGCCAAGCTGCAAACTCTTGGGCAGGAGTTGGCCTTCAGGTCCGGGGGCATCGTCATCGCCGGTTGGCAGCTTCAAGCGGCCGAACAACGCTACACGCGTCGTGCGGTTCGGGCGGTCGAGCTGGTAGATCCCCAGCTTGGCGGCCAGCGCCAGGTCACCGAACCCGTTGACCGATAACTCCTGGCGATTGTCCGCTGGGCCCATCTCGAGGCTCTTATCCAGATAGGGCACGACCCCCATGACCACAAGCCGGTTGGAAACCAGCTCGTAGGGCAGCACGAACATCTGCCCGCGCACGTGGACCTCCCGACTCAGCGGGTCCGTGACCTTCTCCCCGTCGAGGCGCAGACCACTGCGATCAAAAGTCAGGAAGAAGGTGCGAAACGCTCCTCCGCTCAACGCGGTGACGAAGGCGTTCTGAGTGTTAATGGGAGGTCCCTGCGCGTGGGCGGTCTCCGGCCATGCCGCGAGCAGCGCCACCAGGATTGCCCCTGCGGTTATCAGGCGGCTCGTCACCCTGGATCGAGCAGCCCGGCCCCGCCGTGGAACAGACAGAGACATCAGTCGATCTCGAACGCGCTGATCGAGAGTGTGTACGGGTGGCCCGTGTGGCCATCCTTCGACTCGAGCGTCGCCTGTCCTTCCACCCGCACAACTGCGCCGCTCCCCGACTCGAGAAGGGCGCTCGTTTCGGCGTTATCCGATAGCAAGAGCACCGTGTCGTTCGGCAGCTCCAGCGCCGGGACACCGTTGAACTCGGTTAGGCGTCCACGGGCGATGAGGGTTATGCCGTGGGGTGTGAACCCACCGTCGCGTACCGCCTTCTCGAGCTCCTCGAGATCCAGGCTGGTTCCCACCTCGGGCGTCAGTACTGCCCTCCCTTGGTCGACCTGGATACTCAAGTCGGCGACGTTCTCCACCTTCTTGAGCTTCTTCTCTAAGCCGTAGGCGCAAAACGGGCAGGACAGCCCATCGACCTGTACGGTTACTTCGAGCATTCCCGCTTCGGGGCGTTGCGTGGGCAAAGCCCCAAGCGCGCCGGACGGATGGGCCAGGGACAATAGCAATGCCATGATCGGGAATACGTAAAGGTAGCGACGAAGACTGAGGTGATTCATGCTGGTCTCCTTTGCGGTGTGTGTTGGACGTCCACCTGCCTTGATCTTCAGGATCAATCATAGAGTCCGTACCACACTACGGAGTCAAGGCCTGGCCGTCATTCCCGCCACAGATCGGCGACGGGCGCTCGCTCGTGGTCTTGTTTGACTCTGTACTAAAGTACAGTCTGTAACGTCGTTCCCGAGGCTGTCATGAGCTATCAAATCGGAGAAGTGGCCAAGCGCGTCGGCATGACCGTTGAGGGCCTACGGTTCTACGAGAGGCGCGGGCTGGTCAAGCCGGCGGCTCGCAGCCCGTCGCGCTACCGGCTCTACGGCGACCGGGAAGTTCAAGCTCTTCTCTTCGTGAAGGCGGCCCAGGATATGGGTTTCGCCCTCGGCGAGATTCAAGAGCTCCTCGCCCTGCGGCAGGGGAAAGCCGATAGCTGCGAGGCGATGCGCGATCGTCTTGCCGGCAAGCTCGATGCCGTTCGCCGCAAGATCAAGCTTCTCCGAATGCTCGAAAAGGACCTCGCTTCAGGCGTCAAGCGGTGCGACGAGCAGATCCGTAAGGGCCGCGGCCACGAGTGCCCCGTTCTCGACGAGTTGGGTAGGGCGTAGTCTGGCCCCCCCCGGCGGGTTGACTCTGTATCAAAGTACAGACTGTAGGCTGTCCAGATGCTTGAGGATTGGAGCATCATCGACAGCTTCTGTTGCCAGGCAGTCTCCAATGGGTGAGTCATGTTGCTCGACCGCCGTTGCACGGAGTGAACCGAGGGACTGCCCGCGATGCGGGAAACGCGGACAGAGCGTCGACGGGCTCACGGTGGCAGCGATGATGTCGGGCGTCGTGCCCCTGAGACAGGGCTACTGGCTGTGCCGGGAGCCGGAGTGCGACGCTGTCTACTTCGGCGAGGACGCGACCGTGCTCACGGCATCCGACATGAACGTGGCCCCGGGGTTCAAATCGAAGTCTCCAGACGCCCTGGTTTGTTATTGCTTCCAGCACCGCCGCCGCGATATCGAGGCGGAGCTGGTGGCCGAGGGCCGTACCTCGATACCGGATCGCATTACCGCCGAAGTGAAGGCCGGCAACTGCGCCTGCGAGGTACGAAACCCGTCCGGCAAGTGCTGTTTGGGTGACGTACAGGTGGCGGTCCAGGAGATCAGCGCCGAGCTTGGGTCTATGATGTGCGTAGATCGAGCGATGAGGAGCCAGTCCATGACGCGGATGCAACGGGTGACTTTGGTCGGCATTCTTCTTGCTGCTACGGCGGTCGGTAGCAGCGCTTGCGGCGGCGTCGCCGAGGCACCCTCCGGACAAGACGACGCGACGACCGACAGCACGGTCGAGACGGTCAGCCTGCACATCGAGGGAATGACGTGAGGCGGCTGTGCCCTGGCCGTGAGCCAGGGGTTGAAGGCGGTAGCGGGGGTCATCGACGCCAAGGTCCATTACGGCGACAAACGCGCCGACGTGAAGTATCGGCCCGCCATCGTGGGGCCCGACAAACTGGTCGAGGCGGTCAATGAAACGGGCTTCGAAGCAACCTTGCTCGATGAATCCGACACCCAGGGCGGCGGGTCATAGGCGACCAGCTTCAATCTCCATCTGCGCCCACCGCAGCGGCTTCGCTTCCCGGCGCCACGAGTGTCGTCGCCGCGCTGCTTGCATCGGCGTGTTGCCTCCTGCCGCTGGTATTGATTTTCACCGGCATTGCCGGTGCCGGCATCATGATGTCGATGATGCGGTACGAGTGGCTGACGTTACCGCTGGGCGTCATTGGCTTGGTGGTGGCTTGGGGCCTCTACTTCCGGGAAAGGCAGCGCTGTGAGACGCAGGCTTGTCGCTTTGTCGGCCGGCGCATGAACCAGGTGCTGCTCGGATTCGGTACGCTCGTGATCGCGATCGCCCTGCTGCTCAAGATCTTTCCTTCCTGGACGGCGTCGATTCTTCAATCGATCGCCTGACCGGTTTTCGGAAGGCCACTCGTGCCTACAGCCTCAGTCGATGCGCGTGAAGCTGTAGGTCGTCCGAACGTAGGGCCCGGCGACAGATGAGGCGTCCGCGGCACCGTAGATCCGCTCGATCGGCACACCGTCCGATTCCGCGTAGGCCTCGAACATATACGGGAGCGGTTCGCCCTGGATCGGTGGCGAAAGAACAAGGTCCGCGCCCTCTGTGAGCTTGATCCGGTCATTGAACGGACGACCGAAATAGGTGCCGGTTGGCGCCGCGAGGCGCGCTTCCCACGAAGGATCGATTCCGAACCCGAGGTCACCGTCGAGGTAGACCCAGCAGTGGTAACCGAGGATGTTCCCGCTCCGTGGAGCCGGCTCTTCGGGGTTCGACGACAGAGGAAACCCGACCCGGAGGCGCGCCGGCAAGTCGATGCGCTCGGCGATGTCGAGGTACGTAAAGTGGAAGTCGGTGCAATTGCCCTGGCCGGTCAGGCAAAACCAGGTCGAGTTTCCTTGGCCGTAGGCGCCCGTCTTGATGTACTGACCGTTGCGCCGCAACACCTCGTTGAGCAGTACAGCCTGGCGGAGATTGTCGCCCGCTGCCGGGATACCGGCGAGGATCCGGTCCAGGACCGTGCCGACGAGTTGCTCGATGCTGACGGCATGCTCGATTGACGCGAGGGCCTCCTGAGCGGAGCCGCCGTAAGGGTAATCGATGGTCGCCGCGCCGGAACCGGTTGTCGACTCGATCAGTTGGTCGAGTGGCTCGCTGCCCAGGTATCCGCTGCTGTGCCGGCGTACCGGCACGCTGTAGCGAATGGTGAGGGGTTCGACGGGCGGACTGCTGCGCAGGTGCACGAAGTGGTTGCCGTATCCGTCCGTGGTCAGTTCCCAGCGGGTCGGACGGCCCTCGACGTCGACCTCGAGCGCACCTAGTTGCACCTCTTGTGACTCGTCGTTGCCGGGCACCGGAATCCACAGCTCGAGCGAAGCAGCCCCCACGGGGCGGACCTCCACGGTGGCATCCAGCCGCACCGACACGGGCTCGGAAAGGCCATAGGGACGGCTGTTTGCGACGTTGTCGCTGAACCCGAACAGCAGCAACGACGTGAATCCCAACCACGCGGTCGCCAGCATGGCCCACGTGGCAGGACGATCTTTGCTCCGACGGCTTCTGCTGTTGCTCGTGCTTGTGAGGCGCGATCGACGGTGATGGGTCTTCATGGTTGGCGTCGAGAACTCCGGGGGATGGATGATTTTCGTCAATGTATCAGATGTACGGGGGCACGCATGCTCGCGTCCGGCGTCAGCAGCTGGAGAGGCGGGAGTCACGCTTCACCTTTCCGTCGCCCGTTCTTTGCGCTCTGCACCGTGCCCTGGATCCCTATTCCACTCCGTCGGGCCGGAAGAAGCGCTACGCTCATTACGCTCGACTCGGACAGCACGTGCGCGAGAAGCTCCGCGAGCTGGGCATCAAGCGCCTCGCACCCGAGTCCGTGGCTTCGCCCGTTATTACTACGTTCGAGCCACCCGGCAGCTGCGACGGGCGGACCTCGTGTACTCGCGTGTTGGAACAACATCGTTATGGGCACGGCCCTTCGACTTGGAGCGCCTGAGGTTCGGTGAGCCCGAGGTAGAGCTGGCTGATCGTGGGCGCGCCGTCCACTTTTCCGAGGTAGGAACCGGGACGCTCGTCTACTACGACAAAGAGCCGGCCACGAACAAGGTCGTCTGGATTGACCGACACGGCGAGATGACGACGGCTCTCGAGCTGGGCTCGAAACGCTGTACGAACCTTGACCTCTCCGGCGACGGCGAGAAGTTGCTTCTGGCTTGCTACGAAAACGACCGGCATGTCATCTATCTGGCTCATTTGCAGCGCCGGATGATCACCCGCCTGTTGCTCGAAGGGAACGCTCAGACTCCCATCTGGCACCCTGGAGAGCAGACCATCACCTACAGCTCGAACCGTGAGGAAGGATGGGGAATTTACCAGGTTAGCTACGACGGGCTCGACGGCTTCGGCGATCCCGAGCTCCTGCTGGAGCGCCCAAACCCGGTCTATCCCCAGGTCTGGTCGCCCGACGGAACATGGTTGGCCTTCCAGGAGACCCACGCGGAAACCAACGACGACATCTGGCTGCTGCCCGTCGATCCACCCGGAGAGCCGATCCCCTTTGCCACGACGGCTGCCGAGGAGAGGGTCGCGACGCTCGTCTCACCCGACGGTCGATGGCTCGGCTATGCGACCAATGCCAGTGGTAACTTTCATACATACCTGGCCTCGGTACCGGGCGCCGAAGTCCGGAAGAAGATCAGCTCGCTGCCGGGCGGCTGGAACGTTTGGGTTCCACAGCGTCAGGAGGTCTTGTACATGACAGAGGCTGGGCAGACGCTTTTGAGCGTAAAGTTCCCGGACGGTCCTGGAGGCGAGCCTGCTACGCCACACATCTTGTTCGACTTGAACAACAAACTTCGCCGGGTGACCCTCGGCATGGTCTTCGATGTTGCCCCGGACGGAGAGCGAATTATTTCGGTTGTGCGTGTGCCGCCCACCGCATCGCGCCTGAATATCGTCGTCAACTGGTTCGAGGAGTTGAAGAAGCGGGTGCCGACGGGAGAGCCATAACCGACTCCTGGCCCACGCTGCTCGCCTGGCTGGAGAACGACCGCTCTCGGCCCGTTGATCGCCACTGCCCATTCCGACTAGGCTGACGGCACACTTCCCCTGACAGGAAGCCCTAAACGTGGTCGGCAAAACGCTAGGTCACTACGAAATCCTCGAACCGCTCGGTAAGGGCGGCATGGGAGAGGTGTATCGGGCGCGGGATACGAAGCTCGACCGCGATGTCGCCATCAAGGTACTGCCCGAGGACTTCGCCGCCGATCCCGACCGCCTCGCCCGATTCGAGCGTGAGGCCAAGCTGCTCGCCTCACTGAACCACACCAACATCGCCGTCATCCACGGGCTGCATCGGTCCGACGACACGCACTTTCTCGCCATGGAGTTGGTCGCCGGCGACGATCTGAGCAAACGCATCGAGGCCGGGCCGATGCCTCTCGACGTGGTGCTGCGGTTTGCCCGCCAGCTCGCCCGCGCCCTGGAGGCGGCGCACAGCGCCGGCGTGGTCCATCGCGACCTCAAGCCGGCGAACATCCGGGTGACGCCGGGCAACGAGATCAAGGTGCTCGATTTCGGCCTCGCCAAGGCGCTGGCGACGGAGGTCGACGGCGGCGATCACGACCCGGCCCTGTCGCCCACCGTCACCTCTCTGGGAACGATGGCCGGTGTCATTCTGGGCACGACGGCCTACATGGCGCCGGAGCAGGCGCGCGGCGAGGAGGTCGATCACCGCGCCGACATCTGGGCGTTCGGCGTCGTGGTGTACGAAATGCTGACGGGCGCGCAGCTTTTCACCGGCAAGACCGTAAGCGACACGATGGCCCAGGTGCTGACCCGGGATCCGCACTGGGAGGCCGTTCCCCGGCAGGTGCGTCGTTTGCTGCGCGCCTGCCTCGAGCGGGAGCCCGAAAACCGGCTGCGCGACATCGGCGACGCCTGGCTGCTGGTCGATGAATCGGCGGACGAAGGGAACGGGTCTGAGGCGGAAGGTGCAGCCCGCGGCTCGGCCCGGCGCCGTGTCCTGTGGCCCACGCTCGGCGCGCTCGCCTTGGGCGCTGTGCTCACCACCGCGGCGTTGCAGTACTTCGGATCGACGGCGCCGTCCGAGATGGTCCGCTTTCTCGAGTACCCGCCCGACGGCACGCGCTTCATCGACGCCCCGCTGCCATCGCCCGACGGCAGGCACCTGGCGATGGTCGTGACCGACGACGACGGGCAAACCGGCGTCTGGGTGCGGTCGCTCGCCGACGAAGCGGCGCACCAGATCGCTCAGCGTGGCGGCCCCCTTAGAGGGGTCTTCTGGTCGCCCGACAGTGAGGAGCTGGTGCTCAGCTGGGGGGATGGGCTCAACAGAATCCGCCGCGATGGCGGCGGCAACCGTCTGATCGCGTCGGTGCCGCTCTCGGGAGTCGGCACCTGGGCCCCCGGCGGCGACATTTTTCTCTCGACGCTCAGTCAAGGAATCGTCAGGATTCCTGCGGCCGGTGGCACCCCGACGCCCTTCATCGACGAGCCGGGCGCCACCTATCGGAGCCTCGACGTTGCCCCCGACGGGCCGCACCTGATCGTCCAGCAGTTCGGACAGCAGACGGGCATCTACGCCTCCCGCCTCGCCGGCGGCGATCTCCGCATGTTGCTTCCCGGCGTCAACAGCCGGGCGCGATTCCTGGGGCCTGACTATCTCCTGTATCAGGAAAACCGGGTGCTGCTGGCGCAACAGATCGATGCGGCGACGCTGGATCCTCTCGGCAACCCGATCCCCATCGCCCAAAATGTGTCGAACGCCTTTTACGGTACCCGTTCCGGGGCCGTCAGCTTCGTCGAGAGCGCCCCGCCGGCGCATCGGCTGACGTGGTTCGATCGCCACGGTAACGCGTTGGAAACGACCTTCCCCGTCGGTGACTACCGGGAGGTTCACCTGTCACCGGACGGCACCCAGGTCCTGTACGTCGATGCCGATCGCGCTACGGGAAATCTCGACCTGTGGCTGCGCGATCTCACGGCGGCCGCCCCGGAACGCTTCACGGTCGCCCCCGATACCGATCATCTGGCGGCATTCTCGCCCGACGGGAGTGAGATCGTATGGGAGGAGCACAGGGGCGGAGATTTGAACTTGATGCGCCGGGCCACTGACGCCTCGTCGGATCCGCTGGTGGTGCGTGCATGGAACCGGGGCGGCGGGCCCGCCGGCTGGTCGCCGGACGGCGAGCATGTTCTGTACGTGTCCGACGACGGCGGGCAAAACATCTGGGCGGTGCCGATGCGAGACGGAGGCGAGCCCTTCCCGTTGATCGAAACAGAGTTCGACGACGCCGACCCGCAGATATCTCCCGACGGCAACTGGATCGCCTACTCGTCTAACGCGCCCGGAACGAGCGAGATCTACCTGCATCGACTCAACGGCATGGAGCTCGTCGGCGGACCCCAGCGTGTCAGCAACGGTGGCGGCGAGTACCCCCTGTGGCGCCGTGACGGCACCGAACTGTTCTTCATCTCCGGCACGGTGTTGATGGTCGTCGACACCGCCCTCGACAGCGACCGGCCGGCCGCAGCGCCGCGGCCACTCTTCGACATCGGCGAACGATACGCGTCGCGGGATTTCGCCGTAGCACCGGATGGCCAATCGTTCCTCGTGATCACCATCACCGGCGACGCCGCGTTCAGGCCGGCGACGGTGATCTTGAACTGGAGTGCCGGGGGCCAGCGGTAGCACGCCGTCAGCGGACGATCGCATGCTCTTGGACGGTCCGCCTTCCCCAACTCGACTTCGACCCCTAGCGCGCCCGGATCGCGGCGTTCCTCGAACGTCACCCGACATCCAGCACGTCGACATCGGGGAATAACGAGTGACCCGAAAAGACGCATCGCCGTCGTGCCCATCGGCGCGGTCGGACCCCAGGAAGGTGCTGGAAAACTCCCGCGGGTACCCCACTCCCATTGTTTCGTAATGGTCTCTACGGATACAGTTGCGCGGTCCTCTCGACCGCCGTTGGCGAAGGCATACGGATCGCCGTCGGAAATCTCGCCCGAACGACCATCACCGAGAACCACGCCGAAGGAGAAATCTCGCACTTATGGCCAGAAGCGTTGCCGGACGGGACCCTGTTGTTCGCAGTGTCGTCCGGCGACCGCGCAATTCTGGCCCGCTACTTCCCGGAACGAGGGGATTGGGCCCCGCTAGGCATAGAAGGAATAGGGCCGATCCAGTACTTGCAGAGCGGACACATCCTTTTCCAGCAAGCCGGAGCAACCGTCGTCGCTCCATTCGATCCGAGCGCGGGACGTTTGACCGGACCGCCGACGAGGATCCTCGAGGCTGCCGACCCGCAGCACCTCGCCGTCTCTCCGTCCGGAACGGTGGCCTATGTCCACTTCCCGGAAGGGACCGGCATGTCGCTTGTCCGTATAGACCGCAGCGGGAGCCGCGAGCCACTCGTAGAGCGGCGTCAGGCCTACCGATGGCCCCGGCTTTCCCCGGACGGGCGGCGGTTGGTTGTGGGAATCCAGGGAGCTGCTCTGGTGGCCCGCCTCTGGTTGATCGATCTGACTGATGGCAGACGGGACCTGCTGCAGGATGGAGGCGGGGGGAACAGCGAGCCCGTTTGGACACGGGAAGGAGAAAAAATCGCCTACAGCTCTCGGCGATCGACGTCCGACGTGTACTGGCAAGCAGGGCGCGGCGGCGGCGAGTCTGAGATGTTGTCGGAAGAACCCATCGACCAATGGCCCACGTCTTTTCCCCCGGACGGCAAGTTGCTGGCCTTCTATGGTGGACCGACCGGTGGCGACCAGGACATCTGGGTCGTTCCTACCGAGGGCGGCGGCCAGGCCAGGGTCGTCGTGGACGACCCTGGGACCCAGCGAGGAGGCAGGTTCTCACCCGACGGTCGTTGGCTTCTTTATTCATCGGCCGAGGCGGGAGAGCCGGCAATCTACGCGCAGCGCTACCCGGACTGGATCGCAGGGTTCTGGTGTCATCCGAGGGCGGGGTCGATCCGGCGTGGTCGCCTGATGGGCGAGAAATCTTCTATCCCGACGGCAACAGGATGATCGCCGTTGAGTTCGATTCAGACGCGGAATCTCCCGTCGGCGAGGAGACTGTACTCTTCGAGGCCGTGTTCGAGTTCGACGCCTATGGCGACCAGAGCTACGACGTGTTCCCGGACGGACAAAGCTTCGTCATGATGGTTCCGGACCTCGAGTCGCCGCCAAAGCTGTTCGTGATTACCGAGTTTCTCGAGGAGATGAACCGCCTCTTCTCGTCAGGTCAATCAAAATGATCGGCACCTCCCTCGGCCCCTACAAGATCATCGAGCAGCTTGGCGCTGGCGGCATGGGCGAGGTGTACCTCGGTGAGGACACGCGCCTGGGGCGCAAGGTGGCGATCAAGGTACTGCCGGAGGAGTACGCCAGTGATCCCGAACGCCTGGCCCGCTTCGAGCAGGAAGCTCGGGCTGCTGCTGCGCTGAATCACCCGCATATCGCGGCCGTGTTCGACGTTGGCGCTGAGACCACCGAAGGCTCCGACGTTCCCACCCACTTCATTGTG
>JADFNY010000335.1 GCA_022563115.1 Acidobacteriota bacterium
GCGTAGGTGCTCTCGGTCGATAGCCCGGCAGAATGCCTTGTCCTTGAACTTCTTGGTGATCGACTTCACCGGGAGATCCAGAAGGCTCTTCGATGGTCGCACGAGGGCGCAAGCAACGATGAAGCCGGTGAGCTCGTCGACGGCGTACAACGATCTTGCCATCTGCGTCTCGCGTGGGGCCCCCGTATGGTCCGAATGGCCGAGGATGGCGTCGACGATGTCGCCTGGGTATTGCAGCGAACGCAAGATCTCGACACCGACGAACGGATGTTCCTCGAGCGAAGGGTGTTCCTCGTAGTCGAAGTCGTGCAGCAGGCCGGCAATTGCCCAGCTCTCCTCGGCGCCGTCGTAGTGGCGCGCATAGAAACGCATCGCCGCCTCCACGCACAACGCATGCTTGATGAGGTTGGGGCTCTTCGTGTGTTCGGTGAGCAAGGCGTAAGCCCGCTCCCGGGTCGGGGTCATGGCGCCCGTTCGGCGGACGGAGCGGTCCGGCCGGGGTTGGTTACGATCCACTCCCAATGAGCGCCGCCGCCGGATTTTCCAGGCTGATTACAATCGCTCCGTCGGCCGCTATGATGGCGTGCCCGTCGATCATCACCTGAATGTTGCCGTCAGCGTCGAGCTGACGCAGCTCCGGCGGTGACTTCGACTGCAACACACCGCGCACGACGACGCATTGCCCTTCAAGGCGATCGAGACCCCAGCGCCACTCCGAAAGAAGGCGCTGGTTGTAAAAGACGCGAGCGCGCCGGCCCTCATTGTCCTCGACGATGAAGTAGGGCTGCAGGCTCTGTTGATCCCAATCCACGAGGCGCAGGCCCTGCAGGTCGAGGGAAGCGCCAGCGAGGCGGTTGACCGTCTGGATGTAGGTCGAATCGTCGGCGAGCTCCTCGAGATTCCCGGGCTCCCCGGCCGGCTGCAGGCCGGCGGCGAGACGCAACTCGCCGGTCTTGAGATAGGGAACCTCGATCGTGTTGCCGTTGGCATGGATCCTGAGGAACTCGAGCGCGTCAAGCTCCTCCTTGCTGAACTTCTCGTCCAGGCCGGACTCCAGCACCGGCTCCAAGGGCACCCACCCCAGGTCGGTCTCGTACAAACCGAATATCTGCAGCGAGACCTGCTGTCCTTCGCTGAGCTCGAGCAGGTCCATGTTGTCGCCGGCGACGAGGATTTCGGTCAATGGCGCGGGTTGTTCGCTGCCGATCATCGGCGGCTCGTCGCAGGGCCCACCGGCGCCGCGCGTCGAGGTGCCGGAGTTACTGAGCATGATCGAGTCGGTGTCGATGTGCTTGACCGTGAGGCCGTCGATAATGATTTCAATGCTCGATGGCGGCGCCCCGAGCGTGCGCAGCATCCACTCGCGCGGGTGGCTCGGGTTGTCCATGTATTCCTGAAGGGTCATGACCTGCGGGTCCTCCTTCAGGTACAAGTTCTGCCAATACGGAACCATCATCACGTAATACGCGAACGCCGATGCCAGGATCAGGAGTGCCCAGTTGAGCGGGTCGGTGAGCATGCCCACCATTTTCGACCCTTTTGGTTTGTCCTTGCGCGCCATCAGTTCCTCACTTCGTAGTCAAAGGCCAGAGTTCCCACGGAGCGGTGCGATTATAGCTACAGGGAGCGAAAGCTGTCGAGCAAACAGCATGATGATCGCCAGCCGGAGCATTGTACCGGCCGTACTTCCGCACTTTCTCACCGCGGTATGGCTCGCTACGCCGCCCAACGACGCGCGCTTACTCGTCGAGATCGGAATCCTCGTGGACGGTCGAAAACTCGAGAATCTCGTAGATCTTCGTCCCGCGTGGCGTCCGAACCTCGACTTCGTCGCCGTCGACCTTGCCGATGAGCGCCTTGCCGATCGGAGAGGAAACTGAAATGCGGCCGCTCGGTGGGTCGGACTCGTCGGCGTTGACGAGGTGGTATCCGACTTCCTCGCCGCTATCGACGTCGAGCAATTCGACCCGCGACCAGAAGCCGATCGAATCGCGCGGGATCATCAGCTCGTTGATGCCGGCCAAGGATTGGCGTTTGTCGTAGAAGCGTGCGAGCTGCGCTTGCACGAGCTCCTTGCGCTGCTTGGCGGCGTCGTACTCGGCGTTTTCGCTCAGGTCGCCGTGCGCCGCCGCCTCGGCGAGCTGGCGGGGCAGCTCCACCTTGAGCTCACGCTCGAGGAGCTGGATCTCCTGGTCGAGCTTTTTCAGCAGCCTCTCACGGATTCCCATCGAGAAAGTGTAGCGGCCCCTTGGCTAGCTGCCAATCTCTACCAGGGTGCTGAGAAACTCCTGGAGTTTTTCAGCACCCTGCTGAGGGTCAGCGCCGCAGTACGCGACCCAATGCGACCTGCGCCGGGCGCAACCCGGGATCGATCTGCAGGGCCTGCCGATAGGCGGCTTCCGCCTCGGAACGACGATCTTGGTACTCGAGCGCCAGGCCGAGGCCGTACCAGCTCACCGCCTCGCCCGGTCGTTCGCCGAGAACCTTGCGAAAGTAGCCCGCCGCCGCCGCGAAGTCCTCCAGCAGCAGGGCCGCGTTGCCGCGCGTCACCAGAGCGGCGAGGTCGCCAGCATCGCGCTCGAGCAGCTCATCGAGCAGGACCACGGCGTCAGCCGCCGATCCCGAGTCTAGCAACACCCGCGCCAGGTCGTACTGGGCGAAGAAATAGTCGGGATCCAAGCCCAACGCCGTACGGAAGGCCTCCTCGGCGGCCGTCAGGTCGCCGGACTGGTAGGCGTTGATGCCGATGCTGGTCCAGTGCTCGGGATCATCCGGACCCGGCGGGCCGACGATGATCGTCTCTCCCTCCAGCTCGACCCGGGGGTCGTCCCGTTGCTCGTACGATCCAGGGCGAGCGTCAAAATAGAAGGCCACCGGTTGACCGAGTGTGCCGCCCGGAGGCGCGGTAACGAAGATCTCGGTCAAATACAGGGAGTACGGGTCCACCCGCGCCACGCCGATGCCAACGTGGGTGAACTCGGGATCCATGCGGTTGCGGCGGTGCCCTTCGCTGCGCAACAGGGCTTCGTGGAGCAACTCCACGGTGCGGTTGCGTCCAACGTTCTCAGCGAGGCGGGGGACGTGGGGAAATGAGATCAGGACGCGCCGCTCCGTTGACAGGCCAAACTCGTACGAATGGTGGCTGACCCGGCGACGATTGGCCTGCTCCTGGCTATGGCGGATGGCGAGCAAGGAAAGCGACGGATCCTGACGAAGCGGTGCGAGGCCCGCCTCCTGCCGGCTCTCGTTCAACAGTTCGAGCGCTTGCCGGGAGAGCTCGTCGAGGTCCGGCAACGTCTCCTGCGCGCTAGTGCTGCGCATCACCAGCAAGACCCAGATCAGGGCGGCGCCAGCGTGCCGGAATCTCATGAAAAGAGAATCGCGATCGTGCCGCATGCCAGATTGAACCGCATCGACAGCGCCGCGAACTGGTGCAAGCGGTCGAACTCGGCGCCATGGGTTGGCATGGCGCCGTCTTCGAGGCGGCGGCGCAATGAGCGCATCTTCGGTGCCACGATGGTCATCGACACCAGCGCCGACAGGCTCATGAGAGCTATGCATGCGTACTGAACCGCGTACCACACCGACCAGCGGCCATACCACTGCGCCATCAACCCGCTGGTAACCACGAGGGAAACGATGCAGACGACGACGAGAAGGTCGAAGCGTTGCAGCGACAGACCGACGATCCGCCCCGCGACGCCGCGATCGGGCGCCTCGCGAAAGGCCACTGGAGCCACGATCGCGCCGATCGTCACCATTCCGCCCACCCAGATAACGAGCGCCATCGTGTGGAAGAAATGGAGCGCGAGGAACGTCCAATTCGGCATCGGGCTCTTTCGTTGACGGCGCCGACTATTGACGATCGCCGGGTCGGACGCCGTAGTATCCGGGGCGCGCCTGCACGCGGCCCTCACGCCCCCGCAGGGCGACCTGCAAGTCTCGCCACTCGCCGTCCCACTGCTGGTTGGTCGGGTAGTAGGACACCGAGTATTGGCTCTCGAGCTCGGCGGCGATCTCCGCGTAGATGCCTTCGAGCTCGTCGAGGTTGAGCGGAAAATATGCCGATCCGCCGGTTGCCTCCGCCAACTCGCGGAGGTTCTCGACGCTGGAGCGGACGGCGGCGCTAGCATCGCCGAGGTCGGTGGCGTCGTGCATGAGCTGGAGTCCGATGGTGTACACCAGGACGTCGGCCTGGCGGGTGTACTCCAGGACGTCTGCAAACCCGAACCGGCTCTGGACGTCGAGGCCGTCCGAAAGCACGATCAAGGCTCGGCGGCCGGCGCGGCGGTTCACCTTGCGCAGTGATTCGACGATGGCGTCGAATAGCGCCGTCGCTCCGTCGGGATGGGTGGCGTCGATGGCTTCGCGCAGGGCGGCGCAGTAGCTTGTGAAGTCGGAATACAAGTAGACGCGGCTGGTGAAGCACAACA
>JADFNY010000030.1 GCA_022563115.1 Acidobacteriota bacterium
CATCAGCCTAACGCCCGAGGGTATATTGCGTCCAGGCCCGTCCCTCGGTTCCACGAGTTGGTAGAGCACCGAAGACGATGATATTCTGATACCTCGTTCAGGCGCCGTTCGGCGTCTGCCCCGCGCCCTTAGCTCAACTGGATAGAGCGTCTGGCTACGGACCAGGAGGTTGGGGGTTCGAGTCCTCCAGGGCGCGCTTTTTGTTTCTCCGCCGACCACCTCCGGGATGCACGCCTCCACGCCGAGCCCCAACGAAGCCTCCTGGATGGCCGTCGCGATCCAAGAGGCGGAGATCGCCGGCGGCGCCGGTGAAGTTCCCGTCGGTGCGGTCGTCGTTCTCGACACCAAGATCATCGGTGCCGGTCACAACACCACCGAGGACAGCGACGATCCCAGCGGCCACGCGGAGATCAACGCCTTGCGGGCCGCCGGCAAAGCTTTCGGCGACTGGCGCCTCGAGCGATCGACGCTGGTGGTCACCCTCGAACCGTGCGCCATGTGCATGGGAGCGATCGCGCTGGCCCGCGTGGAGCGCGTTGTTTACGGAGCTTCCGACGCTCGCGTCGGTGCGTGCGGCTCGGCCGTGGACCTCTTCGATCCGTCGATCGCGCCGCACCTGAAGTCGGTCAAGGGCGGCGTCATGGCCGACGAGTGCAGCGCGATCCTCAAAGAGTTCTTCAAGAGGTTGCGCTAGCAGGGTGCCGAAGACCCCCCCCAGAAGTTCTTCGGCACCCTGCTAAGACGACGGGGTTGAGCCCTGACCACCGCTGGACTCGGAGCCGACGAATTCGCCGTCGTGCAGAATGACGTCGTCGCGGGTGCCGGCTGTCTTGTCGGCACCGTTGGAGATCATCGTGTAGTCGTCGCCGTCCGACTCGTAGCTGAGCGCTCCGTCCCAGGCATCGGTAAACAAAGCCTCGGCGTCGGTGAAATCGGGGACCAACGCCGACAAGGCGTCGGCGCTTTCGCCTTCGGGGTAGGCGCCGTTGGCTGCCTTGTAGCGCTCCAGCGCGCTGGCCGCCTCGGCCATCAGACTGATCGTGACCGAGATCTGCGCGAGATCCTTCAGATAGTAGAAGCTGCCGCCGGTCTCGACGGCGTCGAGAACCCAATTGTCTTCGAGCGGCTGAAAATAGAACGTCCACACCTCGTCGTTGAAGCGCGAAAACGCGACGCCCCGACCCTCCTCGTCGATGCTCACGGTCCGAATCTGCAGATCGGAGTCGGGAAACTGCGCCAAGATGAGCGCCGAGGCCTGCTCCGCCGTGAACGTTGGGCCGCCGCCGCAACCGACTGCGGCGAGCGACACCACCGCCGCGGCAGCGAGCACGAGCGTGGTTCGCCGCATGTTTCGGTCGATCATTCGAAGCCTCCTCGGAATCGGCGTAGCCGGCGCGCCGGCAAGCAACACGCCTCAGAGCGAAAGTCTCGCACAGTTCTGCACCGCCATAAAACAAGATATCACGGTAAGGCAGGCGCCCATGCGCCGTCACCTGACCATCGGGATCGCCCTCAGCGCCGCAGCATTCCACCTCTACGCCGCCGGATTCTCGCCGTTCGCGGCTACGACGCCCAACGACTCATCGAACACCTCTATCTGTCGACCGAGGGGATCTGGGGGATCCCGCTCGGGGTCTCGGCGGACTTCGTGTATCTGTTCGTTCTGTTCGGTGCGATTCTCGAGGCTTCCGGCGGCGGCGAGCTCCTGATCGGGCTCGCCGGCCGCATGTCCAGCCGCAGCCACGGCGGTCCCGCCAAAACGGCGGCGGTCGCCAGTGCCTTGATGGGGTCGCTGTCGGGCAGCGCGGTGGCGAACGTCGCCACTACCGGCGCGCTGACCATTCCGATGATGAAGCGCTCGGGCTTCCGGCCGCGGATGGCGGGTGCCGTCGAGGCGGCGGCGAGCACCGGCGGTCAATTGATGCCACCGGTCATGGGAGCCGGGGCGTTCATTCTCGCCACCTGGACCAACATCCCGTACCTGCAGGTGGCCGCCGCGGCGCTGATCCCTGCGACCTTGTACTACACCGGCCTGTACATGGCGATCCATTTCGGCGCTGCCAAGGAGAAGCTCGGCGCCCAGACGGACACCGCGCAACCCGGAACGCTCGCCCAGCGCCTCCACCTGTTGGTGCCAATCGTCGTCATCGTCGTGTTTCTGGCGCTCGGGCGCTCGCCGATGCGGGCCGCCTTTTGGGGCGTGATCACTGCCGCTGTGGCGACGGTGGCCCGGTCGGCCACTCGAATGGACCCCGACGGGTGGCGCCGGGCGCTGATCGCCGGCTCATCCGGCACGGTTCAAGTGGCGGCGGCGTGCGCGACCGCCGGGATCGTGGTCGGCGTCGCGTCGCTGACCGGGATCGGGCTGCGGATGTCCGAATTGATCATCACCGTCGCCCAGGGGCAGCTTTCGGTTGCCCTGCTGCTGACGGCGCTAGGATCGATCATCCTCGGCATGGGCCTACCGACCACCGCGGCCTATGTCGTGCTCGCGGCGCTCGGCGCCCCCGCCCTGACCGAGCTCGGCGTCCCATTGCTCGCTGCCCACTTGTTCATCTTCTACTTCGGCTGCCTGTCGAATGTGACGCCACCGGTAGCCCTCGCCGCCTACGCCGCGGCCGGCTTGGCCGGCTCGTCGCCGTTGCGCACGGGTGTCACCGCCATAGGCCTGGCGATCGACGGCTTCCTGGTGCCGTTCGCGTTCGTCTACGACCCCTTCCTACTGCTATCGGGCTCGGTGCTCGGAATCATCGCCACAGCGCTGACCGCCGCCATCGGGGTGGCCTCAGTGGCCGCTGGAATCGCCGGCTACATCGGCCGTCCAGTGCCCGCGCTCGGGCGCGCCATCCTGGTTGCCGCCGGGATCGCCCTGCTGGCGCCGGGGTGGATCAGCGACGGGCTCGGCATCGCTGTTTTCGGCGCCGCGCTTTGGCTCTGGCGAGAACCCGGTAGAATGGTCGAAAATGCCGCGTAGACGCGACTTTCAGCTAAATCGGACGTTCGCTTCTGGGACCTGGCCGTCCCACAAACGGACAGCACCGGCGGACGCATCGGCTCCTCGGGCGAAACACGGTGAAACGTTTTTTGCTGCGGCGCGTAAACTCTTAAGGGACTCACGCAAATTTCGCTGAATTTGTCGAAACCGGCCTTTCCGGCACGGCGTTTGCTCAATACGCCTTCAGAACTCTGTGTTGTTGCGATCGACTCGAGGACCAGATGGATATCAAGCGCGATACTTCAGGCAAAAAGAAGCTGCGCATCCTGTATGGTGCAGCCGCGATTCTGGCGGTCATCGGGATCACTTATTTCCTGTCGCAACTGGATCGAGCGGCCCCGACGGTCGAAAGCGCCACCCTCTGGATGGACCAAGTGGAACGCGGCGAGCTCCTGCTGGAGCGACGAGGCGCCGGGACGCTGGTGCCCGAAGAGGTGCGCGCCATCACCGCCCGTTCCGCCGGCCTCGTCGAGGAACGCTTTTACCTGCCGGGTGCGCAAGTCACGGACGACACCGTCCTGTTGCGGCTCAGCAACCCGGACGTCAAGCTCGCGGCGCAGGACGCCGCGTGGGCCCTCGAGGCCGGGCAGGCCGACCTGCGGAACCTCGAGGTAACGCTCGCGACGCAGCGGCTGCAACAGCGCTCGAACGCGGCGTCGGTACGGTCGACGTTTCTTACCTCGAAGCTGAGAGCGACGATGTACCAGCAGCTTTTTGACGAAGAGCTCACCTCCCGCCTCGAGTTGCAGCTCCGCGTTACAACCGCCACCGAGGCGGAGACCCGTCACAACATCGAGCAGGAGCGACTCCAGATTCTCGAGCAGTCAATCGAGGCCCAGCTCGACTCGCGCCGTACCCAGGTGCAGCAACTCGAAGCTCAGTACGAGCTCGCCCTGGCGGATCTCGAGGCCCTGAACGTACGCGCCGGTATCGTCGGCGTGTTGCAAGAGGTCTCGGTGGAGATCGGTCAGTCGGTCACACCGGGCACCGTGCTCGCCCGCGTTGTGAACCCCTTCAAGCTCAAGGCCGAGCTCCGGATCCCGGAAACGCAGGCCAAGGACATCGTCATCGGACAGCCGGTGATCGTCGACATTCGCACCGCGACCATCCCGGGCCGGGTCAGCCGCATCGACCCCTCGGCCTCCCAGGGGACGGTAACCGTCGACGTCGAGTTGCTCATGGATAAGCTGCCCATCGGCGCCCGGCCGCAGCTTTCGGTCGACGGAACGGTCGAAATTGAACGCCTGGCCGACGTATTATTCGTCGGGAAGCCGGCGTACGGCCAGTCGAACAGCCAGGTTAGTTTGTTCAGGGTCACCGAGGACGACTCTTACGCGGAGCGCACTTTTGTGAAACTCGGCCTCAGTTCGGTCAACTTGATCGAGGTCATCGAAGGTTTGAAAGAAGGCGACAAGGTGATCCTCTCGGATATGTCCAAATGGGACTCCGTCGACCGCGTGCGCCTGCGGTAACGGTCCAGCAGCCCCGCCAAATCCCATAGCCAAGGAGTGCGCACATGAGCTCAGAACGAACGACGCTGATCCACCTCGATGGCGTCACCAAGATTTTTTACACCGAGGAGGTCGAGACCCACGCCCTCTCGGACATCAACATGGACATCAAGACCGGCGAGTTCGTCTCGATCGCCGGGCCCTCGGGCTCGGGTAAGACGACCTTGCTGTCGCTGCTCGGCCTGCTCGATACGCCCTCCAGCGGCAACTACGTGCTCAACGAGCACCCGGTGGAGGACCTGTCGGCGTCGCAGCGCGCCCGGGTGCGCAACCGCGAGATCGGCTTCATCTTTCAGAGCTTCAACCTGATCGGCGATCTGACGGTGTACGAAAACGTCGAGCTGCCTCTCACCTATCGCGGCATGGCCAAGGGCGAGCGTCGCGAGCGCGTCGAGACGGCCTTGGAGCGCGTCGGCATGTCGCACCGCATGAAGCACTACCCGAGCCAGCTCTCGGGTGGTCAGCAGCAGCGGGTCGCGGTTGCCCGCGCCGTCGTCGGCAGCCCCTCGATCCTTCTCGCCGACGAGCCCACGGGTAACCTCGACTCGGGCAACGCCGAGGCGGTCATGAGCCTCATGGGCGAGCTGCACAACGAGGGCGCGACCATCTGCATGGTGACCCACGATCCTCGCTGGGCAGGTTACGCCGACCGCACGATCAACCTCTTCGACGGCCGCGTCGTGGACGACGACGTGCTCGCCGACCAGCAGCTCATACACCACGTCGCCGAAAGCGTGCAAGCTCCGGCAGAAGCCGAGACAACGGAGTCGACCTAAGCGACGCAGTGTTTTGCGCGGGCGGCGGGATCGTGCCGGACGCACCATCCCGCCGCTTTCTCTGTCGGTGGCGGATCGGTGCCAACCGTTCGCTCCCTTGTTAGAGCAGGGTGCAACGGCACCCCCGGGAGTTCTTCAGCGCCCTGCTAAACTGAGCACGTGACGACAAATTTGCAGCCCAGCATTCTCATCGCCGACGATCAGCCGGACGTGTTGGAAGCCCTGCGCCTGTTGCTCAAGGGCGAGGGATTTCGCATCGACACGGTGACCTCGCCGGTCGGGATCATCGCGGCGCTCGAGGAGGGTAGCTTCGACGGCCTGTTGATGGACCTGAACTACACCCGAGACACGACCTCGGGGCGCGAGGGGCTCGATCTGTTACCGCAGCTCCGCGACCTCGACAGCACCCTGCCGGTGATCGTCATGACCGCGTGGGGAAGCGTCGACGGCGCCGTCGAGGCCATGCGCCATGGGGCCCGCGACTACATCGAAAAGCCGTGGGACAACGCTCGGCTGATCGCTACCGTGCGCACCCAACTGGAGCTCGGCCGGGCGCTGCGGCAGAGCCAGCGGCTCGAGGTTGAAAACCGCATGCTGCGGCGCGAGGGTCTGCCCGAGATGATCGCTGAGTCGCGCGCCATGGAGCCCATCTTGAAGCTGATGGAGCGGGTGGGGCCGTCGGACGCCAACCTCCTGATCACCGGAGAACACGGCACCGGCAAGGAAATCATCGCCCGCTGGCTGCACGCGGGCTCGAACCGCGCTGACCGGCCGCTGGTGACCGTCAACGTCGGCGGTCTTGCCGAAGGGACGTTCGAAAGCGAGCTGTTCGGCCACGTGAAGGGAGCCTTCACTGACGCCAAGACCGATCGGGTCGGCTACTTCGAGCTCGCCGACCACGGCACGCTGTTCCTCGATGAGATCGCCAACGTTCCGATGCCACAGCAGCCGAGCTTGCTGCGCGTCATCGAGAGCGGCGAGATGCAACGGGTCGGCTCGTCGCGGACGCGCCGGGTCGACGTTCGCATCATCTCCGCGACCAACGTCGATGTGCAACAGGAGATCGAGAAAGAGCGCTTCCGAGAGGACCTTCTCTACCGTCTGAACACGGTGGAGATCCCGCTGCCGCCGCTCCGCGATCGGCGCGAAGACATTCCGCTGCTGGCGGCACACTTTCTGCGCCGGCACGCGGCCCACTACGGTCGGGACGTCTTCGAATTCGAATCGATGGCCATGCAGTTGCTGCTCGAACACCCCTGGCCCGGCAACGTCCGTGAGCTCGAGCACGCCGTCGAGCGTGCCTGCCTGATGGCAAGCGGCACCAAGGTGACGGTTGAAGATCTGGGACTGCGCGAACGCCCCGACGGCACCGCGCGGCTCGAACAAATGAAACTGGAAGAAGCCGAACGGTACCTGATCCAGAAGGCGCTCGGCCGCGTCGACAACAACGTCAGCCAGGCAGCCGAAGCGCTCGGGCTCAGCCGCAGCGCTCTGTATCGTAGGCTGCAGCGCTTCGGGTTACATGTAGCAGACAACTAACACGCCGGGCATCGACGGCCCATCCAGGAGGAACTCATGGGTGTGCGCGCTTGGTTGAAGAGGTCTTTCAACTACGAAACGAGGGTGGTGCTATTCGCGCTGTCCTCCGGCCTGCTCGGTGTCGGTGGCACCCTGTTTCTCTTGTGGCGCGGTGGTTTCTCCCTCAAGGTTCAGCTCACCGTCGGCGCCGTCGTCGTCATATGGTGGCTGTTGATCTCGTTCGCACAGCGCGAACAGATGATCCGGCCGCTGCAGACGCTCTCGAATCTGGTCGCCGCGCTGCTCGAAGGCGACTACTCGATCCGGGTTCGCGGGCAAAGCCGTGATGAGCCGCTCGGCCTGGCGATCACCGAGGTCAACCGACTGGGCGAAATTCTCCGGGAGCAACGACTGGGCGCCATCGAGGCGACGGCGCTGTTGCACAAGATCATGGATGAGATCGATGTCGGCATCTTCGCGTTCGACGACGACGATCGACTGCGCCTGCTGAACCGCGGCGGTGAGCGGATCCTCGGCCAACCTGCCGATCGCACGATCGGACACAGTGCCGAAGCGCTCGGTCTTGCCGAATGCCTCGAGGGCGACGTGGAGCGCATCGCGGATATCGCGTTCTCCGGGCTCTCGGGCCGCTGGGAGATCCGCCGCAGCCAGTTTCGCCAGGAGGGCCGCGTCCACCACCTGCTCGTGCTGTCCGATCTGACCCGCGCCCTGCGCGAGGAGGAACGACAAGCATGGCAGCGCGTGGTGCAAGTGTTGCGGCACGAGATCAACAACTCACTGGCGCCGATCCACTCGCTCGCTGGCAGCCTGGCGACGCTTGTGCGCCGCAAGCCTGAGCCCCCCGACATGCGCGACGATCTGCAACAAGGTCTCAGCGTCATCGCCGGCCGCTCGAAGGCACTCAGCCGTTTCATGGCGGCGTACGCCCAGCTAGCCCAGTTGCCGGAGCCCGAGCTCGAGCCCCTCGACGTGCCGGACTGGGTGCGCCGGGTCGTCGACCTGGAAACGCGGCTCGACATCGACGTCGTCGCGGGCCCGCCGGTGAGCATCCGCGCCGACGGCGACCAGCTCGACCAGCTACTGATCAACCTGCTCGCCAACGCCGTCGACGCCGCGCTCGAGACCGGTGGCGGGGTGAAGGTGAGCTGGGCACAGCTCAACGGGTACACTGAGCAACTCGAAGTGCGCATCGATGACGAAGGCCCCGGCCTTCCCGACCGACGAAACTTGTTCGTTCCCTTCTTCACCACCAAGCCGCAGGGTTCCGGCATCGGCCTCGTCCTCAGCCGCCAGATTGCCGAGGCCCACGGCGGCTCGTTGACGCTGGAAAACCGGCAGCCCGGACCGGGATGTCGAGCGCGTCTGCGGTTGCCCTCGAAGGCTCATGCGGCAAGCTAGCCAAAGTACAGCGCTCACCCGCCGGACCGGCGGCGTGTTGCTCTTCCTTCTCGTCGCCGCCGCCGCTTGTTCCGGCGAAGGCGACCGCGCCCGGTTCCTGAGCGTTGGAACCGGCGGCACCGGTGGGATCTACTACCCGCTCGGCGGGGCGATTGCCTCGTTGCTCTCGAGCAGCGATCCCGAGCGCCAATACACCGCCGAGGTCACCGGGGGGTCGGTGGAGAACATCGCTCGTATCGCCGCCGGTCAGATCGATCTCGGCTTCGCGATCGGAACCTCGGTCGCTGCTGCGTTCAACGGCGACGGAGACGCGGCGCCGGTCCCCGAGCTGCGGGTCGTCGCCCCGCTGTACCCCAACGTGGCGCATGTCCTCGTCCGCGACGGCGTGAGCATCGTGTCGCTCGCCGACCTCGCCGGCAAGGCAGTTTCGGTGGGCTCGGCAGGCAGCGGCACCGAGCAATTCTCGCGTCATCTGTTGGCCGCGTACGACCTCGACTACGAGTCGATCAACGAGCGCTACCTTTCGTTCTCGGAGTCATCGGCGGCGCTGCGTGACGGCGCCATCGACGGTGCGATCTTCTCGGTCGGCTATCCGGCCGCCGCCGTTCTCGAGGCGATGACCAACGCCGCCGTCACCCTGCTGCCGGTCACCGGCGATCCCGCCGCCAGGCTGCGCGGGCTGTATCCCTTCTACACCGATGCGGTGATACCGGGCGGCACCTATGCCGGCCTGGAGAACGACATCGCCACGGTGGCGGTCATGAACTGGATGGTGGCGCTCGAGAGCCTCGATCCGACGTCGGTAACGAGTCTCCTCGACCTGCTTCGCGATCACCGTGACTCGCTGGTGCGCGTCAACAAGATCGCCGCCCAGATCGATCTCGCTTCGATGGCCGACGCACCCATACCGTTGCATTCCGCCGCCTCAGGATGGCTCGAGGCAAACCGCTGAGTCGAGCCCCGAGGGTCCTGCTGTTGATGCCGTCGACGACGTACCACGCGTCGGACTTCCTGCGGGCCGCCGAGCGGTTGGGCGTGCCCGTCACGGTGGGCACCGATGGCAGCCAAGCGTTCCAAGAGCTGGTACCGGGATCGACGATCACGCTCGACTTCGACGATCTTGCCGGCGCCAGCGCCGAGGTCGCAGAGTTCCACCGGCGCTTCCCAATCGGCGCCGTGGTCGCTGCCGACGATGAAACCACCGCGCTAGCCGCCACCGTCGCCGAAACCCTTGGCCTCGCCCACAACCCTCTCGAGGCCGTGCTCCCGACCCGCAGCAAGCTGAGCCTACGACGAGCGCTCGACGCCGCCGGGCTGCCTTCGCCGCGCTACCGGGTCATCGATCTGGGCCCGGGATTCACGTCGCGGGACGACGAAGAGCGCACTTCGCGGGTGGAGACCGCGGTGCGGGAGGCGCTCGACGAGGCGGGCGACTCCGCCGATGGAGTCTCTTTTCCATGTGTTCTGAAACCGACGTTCCTGTCGGCCAGCCGCGGCGTGATCCGCGCCGACGACGCCGATGGCTTCCGCCGGGCCGCCCGCCGCATCGCCGATATCCTCCACGAGGAGTCCGAGGCCGGTGGCGGTTCCGCTGAATCCCACCTGATCCTCGTGGAGGACTACGTGCCCGGTGCCGAGTACGCTCTGGAGGCCATGCTCACCGAAGGCTCCCTGCATCTGCTGGCAATCTTCGACAAACCCGACCCGCTACAGGGGCCTTACTTCGAAGAGACCATCTACGTGACCCCGTCGCGCGCTGCCGAGGCGACGCAAGGCGAGATCGTCGCAACGGTGGAAAAAGCGGTCGCCGCGCTCGGTCTGCGTGAGGGTCCGGTCCACGCCGAGCTGCGCCTCAACGAGCACGGCGCCCATATCATCGACCTCGCCGCCCGCGCCATCGGCGGCCTGTGTCCACGAGTTCTGCGCTTCGGCACCGGTGTGTCTCTCGAGGAGCTCATCTTGCGCCACGCGATCGGCGAGGACTTCGCCTCGTTCCGGCGCGACGAGCAGGCCGGTGGCGTGATGATGATCCCGATCCCGGCGGCCGGCGTGCTGCGCGGCGTACGCGGGATCGACGAGGCCCGTGCCACCGGCGGAATCGACGAGGTCACGCTGACGATCAACCCGGGGCAGCGTCTGCGGCCGTTGCCGGAGGGGAATCGGTATCTCGGATTCATCTTCGCGCACGCCGAGACGCCGGCCGAAGCCGAAGCGGCGTTGCGCCGGGCCCACGCTCGACTCCAATTCGAGATCGAACCCCTATGAGCCCGCTTTCCTCGTCAGGTTCCTGGTCTGGGCCAAGAACCAAAATCCGCCCCCGGGGGCCACTTTACCGCCCGGTTCGTGTGCCGTAACCTTTCATTAGGCTGGTGCTGTTCTCATTTCACCGGCGTGGAGGAATTCATGAGCGAGGAAGAGGTCCAATCGCCGCTGCAACACATGGTAGTGGACACCAAGCCGATTACGTTTACCACGTCGGCCGCGATGAAGGTGCTGGAATTCGCAGAGTCTAACGAGCAGTCCGACAATATCGGCCTGCGCGTCTACGTGCAGGGCGGCCGCACCAGCTACGAATACGGCTTCAAGTTCGACGAGCGCCGCGAAAATGATGTCGTCGTGCCGCAGGAAGGGTTCGAGCTGCTCGTCGACGGCTTCAGTTTCCATCTGTTGCGCGGCGCCTCGGTCGACTTCGTCCAGAGCATGTCCGGCGGCGGTTTCAGCGTCGACAATCCGAACGAGCCCAATCCTTCGAGCGATCCGCTCTTCGCGCGGGTGCAGCGGGTCATCGACGACCAGATCAACCCCGGTGTCCAGACCCACGGCGGCCACGTCACCCTGCTCGAGGTGAAAGAAGGCGTCGCCTATGTCGAGCTCGGCGGCGGCTGCCAGGGTTGCGGCATGGTCGACGTGACGCTCAAGCAAGGCATCGAGCGCATGCTCAAGGAACAGATCCCGGAGATCGAGAGCGTCTACGACACCACCGACCACGCCTCCGGCCAGAATCCTTACTTTACGCAAGGCAAAGGCGGCTCTGTCAACGTGTAGCAGGCCTGCACCGAGCGGGCGCAGGGGCCGGGAGTGCAAGGCGCAGCGCCGGAGCGATCGCGCAGGCGTACCTCTCGGTACGTCGAGCAGAGCGCGACAAGCGCAACACAGCAATCACGGTCTCCGCGCCCGCTCGCTAGCCGCCGATGTAGGACATCTCGATGCGGGAGAGGGGCTTGCCGTCCTCGAAGCGGCGCTCCGAGTAACGGTCCTCGCGGCTCGACCAGATGCCGGCCAGGAGCGTGCGTAGCGTCTTGTCCGAGCCCCCGGAGCGCAGCGTATCGCGCAGGTCGGTTCCCTCGGCGGCGAACAGGCAGGTGTACAGAACACCCTCTGCCGAGAGGCGGGCGCGCGTGCAGTCGCCGCAGAACGGTTGGGTCACCGAGGTGATGACGCCGAACTCTCCCTCGCCGTCGGCGTAGCGCCAGCGCTTGGCTACCTCGCCACGGTAGGCGGGCTCGATCGGCTCGGCGGGGAATTCGGCCGTGACGCGCTCGACGATCTCGGCGCCCGAGCAAACGTCCTCGGGCCGCCATTGGTTGGTCGTGCCCACGTCCATGAACTCGATGAACCGCATGACTTGGCCGGATCCCTTGAAATGCCGCGCCAGGTCGACGACCGAGTCATCGTTCACACCGCGCTGCACCACGGCGTTGATCTTGATCGGGGCGAGCCCGGCGGCGGCCGCCGCCTCGATCCCCTCGAGGACCTGGGCCACCGCGAATTCGGCGTCGTTCATCAGCCGAAAAACGTCGTCGTCGAGCGAATCCAGGCTCACGGTGACCCGCTCGAGCCCGGCTTCGGCCAGCGCCTCGGCTTGCTGCGCCAGCAGAGAGCCGTTGGTGGTCAACGCCAGCTCGATGCCCTCGATCTGGGCGAGCATGGAGACGAGCTGTGGCAGGTCGCGCCGCAGCAGCGGTTCGCCCCCGGTGATGCGTACCTTCCGCACACCGAGCTCGGCCGCGATACGCACGACGCGCTGGATCTCCTCGAATCGAAGGATCGCCCGCCGCGGCAGGAACTCGTAGCTCTCGCCGAACACCTCCCGCGGCATACAGTAGCGGCACCGAAAGTTGCACCGGTCGGTCACCGAGACGCGAAGGTCCCGCAAAGGGCGCTCGAATTGATCGACGATCGGCTCAGTCACACGCAGATTGTCCAGGCTTTCGGAGCCCACGGCAAGCGCCACTAGGCGGCGAAGCGCCGCAGCGCGCTTCCATGACCTCGAAGATCCCGCGGTCGAGGCCCTCGGCACGCAGCAACTCGAGGTCGACGGCGCTCGGCGGCAAGTCGACTTCGATCATTCCGTCGCCGATATTTTCGGCGCCGTCGGTGTCGACCGCCGGCACGCCGCCGTCACACTGGTGACTCCTTTTCTGAACGAAGCTTGACCAGCGACCCCGCGACTGTCGCGGCAAACGCCGCCGACATCAACCGCGCGACTTCCAGCTCATGGCGACGACGACGCCCAACAGGACCACGCCAGCGAAGTCTAGAACCAGGATTCGGGTGCCGAAGACCTCGACTCCCTGTCCCGGAGCGAGCAGCAGCGCCGCCGCCACGATGGAAAGCGCCCGTCCCGCCGCCGACAGTTTATTAAACATGAAGCCGGCGAGCCCCGCCGCAAAGCCGAACACGCCCAGCGCCGCGATCGTGGTCGCATAGGCGATCGCCCCGATCGATGCGGTGTTGCCGTCGGCCGAGAGCATGAGGAGCTCGGGGCGAAAAACGAAGATGTACGGCAGGGTGAAACCGACGAGGGCGAAGCGAAAAGCGTGCCAGCTGGTTTGCATGATGTTGGCGCCGGCAATCGACGCCGCCACATAGGCGGCAAGAGCCACCGGTGGCGTCACCATCGACATCATCCCAAAGTAGAAAATAAACAGGTGGGCAGCAAGCGGCACGACACCGAGATCGCCGAGAACCGGGCCGATGAGGGTCGCCAGCAGCAGGTACACGACCGCCGACGGCAAGCCCATGCCGAGAACGATCGATGAGGCCATGATGAGCATGAGCGCGAGCAACAAGCTTTGCTCGGCGAGTGGGATGATCGTCGCCGGAAGGCGGGTACCGACGCCGGTGAGGGTGACGACGCCGATAACGACACCGACGCACGCGGCCGCCGCGATGAGCGGCAACATGTCGACCGCGGCGCGGCCGAAAGCGGCGAAAAAGTCGGACGTGCGCAGCCGGGTGCGCTCGTTCATCATGCCGAGCATCACCACGATGCCGAGCGCCATGGTTACCGCCCGAAACGGTGTGTTGCCGAGCAGCAGCGAGACGATCAGGACCATCAACGCGCCTCCGAAGATCATGCCCTCCCACCGCACCGGAATCCCCGACGGCTGCGTCGTCTCGTCGGCCTGAGCTTCGGTCGCCATCTCGCCCACCAAGCGGCGCGCGGTGAAGTGCACGATGAGCAGCAACGACGAGTAGTAGAGAATCGCCGGCAGCAACGCGGCGCGGATGATCTCCAGGTAGGTCACCGGCGGCTGCACGATCTCCAGCATCATGTAAGCACCGGCGCCCATGACCGGCGGCATCAGGGCGCCACCCGAGCTCGCCGCCGCCGCGATTCCGCCCGCGACTTGCGGGCGAAAACCGGCCGCCCGCATGGTGGGAATCGTCAGCGTGCCGACCACGGCGCAGGTAGCCACGGCGCTGCCCGAGAGCGAACCCATCATGCCGCAGCTGACCACCGCGACCTTTGCCGGCCCGCCGGGGCTACCGCGAAAGATTCTGCTGGCGAATTCGATGATGAAGCGGGTGCCGCCGGTTGCTTGCAAGAACGCGCCGAACACGACGAACAGGAACACGTACGTGAACATGACGGTCATCGCGATGCCGAAGACACCCTGGCTGTGCAGGAATGTCTGGGCGACGAGGCGCTCCACGCTGTAACCGCGGTGCGGGAACAGCCATCCCGGCAGGTGGGGGCCGAGGTATCCGTAGGCGAGAAAGACGCCGGCGAGGATCGGCAACGCCCAGCCGAGCGACCGCCGCGCCGCCTCGAGGATGAGGATCAAACCCAGCAAACCAATCGACGTGTCGAGACCTGACTCCGAGCCGGCGCGGTTGCCGAGCGACTGGCCGCCGATCCAGAGGTTGTCGAACAACGGCTCGTTCTGCGTGAAGACGTACCCGAAGCACACCACCGTGAGGGCGGCGAGCCCGAGATCGAGCATGCGGGCCCAGGTCTTGCCCTGCAAGCTCTTGTGCGCCGGCACGGTCAAGAAGCAAAGCACCAGACCGAGCAGGGCAAACAGCGCCAACTGCGCCGGCGGAGCGAGGCGCGGATAGTTGACCTCGATCAGCGTCAGCAGACAGATCGCCGTTCCGAGGACGACGACGACTCGACCGCTCGGGCGGGGGGCGCGCGCCTCGGCGTCAGCCTGCATCTCTCAACGCCCTCCTGCTGCGGGCGCGGAGAAGCGCGCGTCTACGGCGTTGCGCTTGGTCGGGCTCCTCGACGTATTGTCAAATACGCCTCCGGTGCCCTTCCGACGCGCGCCTTGTGTCCACGCACTTCTCCGCGCCCTCGCCACGAAGAGGGTTGAGAGATGCAGGCTAGCGGTCATCCGGCCAGATACCGATCTCCTGGTAGAAACGCACGGCGCCGGGGTGAAACTCGGTGCCGGTATCGCGTACCACGTTGCTAGGGTTGATGGCTCGGCCGGCCGGGTGGCGCGAGACGACTTCCTCGCGGTTCTCGTACAGCGCCTTGGTCACCGTGTAGACGAGATCCTCGTCCGTGTCGGCGCTGGTGATGAAGTGCATGGAGCCGACGTCGAGGCCGTGGAAATCGTCGTCGACTCCGCGGTAGGTGCCCGCCGGGATCGTCGCCAGGTTGAAAAACAAGTACTCATCGACGAGTTGCGCGATGGCGTCGGTTTGGAACGGCACGAGGCGAACGTCCTGCACAGCGGCGGCCTGGGTGATCGACGCGGTCGGCACCGCCCCTCCGAGGAACGCGGCGGCAACCGAGCCATCGCTCAGCAGATCGACAGCGCCGGCTTGGGTGGCGTTGACCGGGGAAAAATCGTCATAGGTCAGCGCGTGCGCGGCCAGCAGGGGCCGGATGAAGTATTCGAAGCCGGCTCCGGCAGGCCCGACGCTGACGCGCTTGCCGGCGAGGTCGGCAATGCTCTCGATGGCGGAGCCGGCCGGCACCACGAACATCGCTACGTTCGGAGCCAGCGTCATGACGGCGCGCATCGGGTAGGCCTGATCCCACCCTTCGGCGCCGCGCACCGCAAAATAGGTGATCGCCGAGTTCGAAAGGGCGAAGTCGAGCTCGCCGCTGTCCAGCCGGCGGATGTTCTCCTGCGAGCCGCTCGTCGACTCCGCCGTCATGCTGGCGCCGTTGCTGTGGTCGTTGAAGACCTCCGCCATGGCCCCACCGACGACGAAGAACGCGCCCCCGGGAGGTGCCGTCCCCATGCTCAGAAAGCGCCGCGCCCCCCCTCCCCCACCGTCAGAGTTCGCGCCGCCGCAGGCGACCCCGACCACACACGAGAGCAGCAGCAAAAAGCGGGCAATTCGGGACATTTTGACACCTGATTCCTGGGGAGGAATACCGAGCAACCACCATTGGGGAGCAATAGCGAGTGACCACCATTATACGGGGGTTGCGAGGCGACACCGAACGCATTGGATTGGGCGAACGCCTCTCAACCCGGAAGGCGCAAGGAGCCGAGGTCGGACAAGTATCGCGACGGTACGTTACGGTAACTGAAACCGTGTCACGCGATACGCTTTTCTTGGAAAGTC
>JADFNY010000336.1 GCA_022563115.1 Acidobacteriota bacterium
TTGGGTCCGCTGCTCGCCTCGAGGCCGGCGACCTGGCCACTGAACGCAGCCGTGATCCTGGTGCGGGCCAAGTCCAGCTCGACCTGCTCGAGCGCGACGCGCTGGGTGGTCAGCTCGGCGAGCGCGGCGAAGAGGTCTTCGCGGGTGGGCTGCGAGAGGCGCTCCTCGAGATCGGGCTGCCGCAACATCGTGCGGTACGCCTCTTCGTTGATGTACCGACGCAAGAACTGGAGGGCGTTCTCGCCGTCACCCGAACGCGATGTGTTCCCGGACTGGGTGCTCGGCAGATTGATATCAATCTGGTTGTTGGCGAATACCATGATCTTGTTGTTGTACATCTCCTCGGCGCGATCGCGATCCATGATCAGCTCGGTGTCATCGAGCTCGACCAGGAGATCGCCCGCCTCCACCCACTGACCCTCGACCACCGCGACGCTCTCGATCTTGCCGCCAACCTCGGCGGCGACGTGCAACAGCCTCTCCGCCTCCGCGACGCCGTTCGCCGTGATGCGCTTGACCAGCTCGCCGCGAAAAACTTCGGCGGCGGTCACCGTCACCGGGCCCGCAGCCGGCGGTTGAAACGAAGCCGTCTGGGTGGCGGCGGTCGCCGCCTCGCCGGGATCCGCCGCCTCTTCGTTCTGCGGCATGAACTGCCAGACGCCGAGGCCGATCAGCGCCACCGAGATGACGCTGGCTATCAACATTCCTGCGCGACTCATCGCACCTCCTTCCCGTTGTCGATATCGTCGTTCATCTCAGGCGGGCAACTCCTTCCATACTTTCCCTACCCAGCGGCTGAACTTGCGCGCCTTGGCGCGCCCTCGCTCGGCCAGCAGATAGAGGATCGGGGTCACCGAAAGTGTGAGGATCGTCGCCACCGTCAAGCCGCCGATAGTCGACAGAGCCAGGTTCGTCCACATGTCTTGGTTGCCGGAGATTTGCTCGGATCCCTGCACGACGACCAGCGGCAATAGGCCGCCGATCGTCGTGATCGAGGTGACGAGGATCGGCCGCACGCGCTCCGCCGCGCCGGTCACAATGGCCTCGAACAACTCCAGGCCCTGGCGGCGCCTCAAGTTGATGTGATCGACCAGGATGATCGCGTTGTTGACCACGATGCCCGACAGCAGCACCACCCCGATGCGGGCCGAGGGATCGAACGCCTTGCCGGTGAAGTAGTAGATCAGGAACACGCCGATCCACGCCGCCGGCACCGTCAGCAAGACGATGAACGGCTGCACCAGCGATTCGTAGAGCGACGCCAGGATCAAGAAGATGATGATCAGCGCCGTGTAGGCGACCATGCGGATCTGCAGCTCCTCTTCCCGGGTGAGGAAAAACCGGTTGCTCGACTTCTCGGCCGAATAGCCCGGTGGTAGCTCCAAGGCCTGGAAGATCGCTTCCTCGTAGTTGGCGCGGGCGCGGCTCGATCCGCGGTACTCCCACCGCACCCAGCGGTCGTAGCGCTGGTCGTCACGGGTGATCACCCCCGGCACCGCGCGGGACTCGACGCGCAACACGTCACGAAGCCGCACACCGCGCCCGGCGCCGCCGCGCAGCGGTTCGTCGAGCAGCTGTTGCAGCGTCCGCTGGTCGACACCCTCGGTCTTGATGCGCAGCTCCCATTCCTCGGAGCCGACCTTGAAGCCGGGGTAGCGGATCGTTTGACCGCGCATCAACCCGTTCGCCTGGGCGATGACCTGATCGACGTTGATGCCGTGCGGGATCAGCGCCTGGCGGTCGATGGTCAGGATGAGCTCCGAGCCGACCGAGCGGTATCCCCGACCCCCGGCCGTGACCGTGGCGTCCTCGACGCGCGGGTGCTGCTGCGCCATCTCGACGATGACGTCGCCGATGTTGCCGAGCTGGTCGTAGTTGTAGCCGAAGACATGGATGCCGGAGTTGTAGCTCGGCCCGTAGCTCAGGCCGCTGTTGTAGTACGGGTCGGTGTCGAAGCCGTTGACGCTGATGCTGACGCCGGCATAGCGCGTCGCCATGCCGATCATCTCGTCCTTCACCAGCAGCGGATACGCGGTGGTCTCGAGCGCGGGCGGAAACAGCACCGTCAGGGTGGCGCTGTTGTTGGCCGTGTAGACCCCGAGCTCGACCCGTTCGGTGTCGGGAATACTCAGCGCGTACTCCTCGAACGGCCGGATCTCCTCCTCGATGCGAGCCGCCTCCGTGCCTTCCGGCAGAGTCAGCCGAACCGACAGCCGGTCGCGATAGGTCGAGAAGCGGAAACCCCCACTCGGCACGTTCTCGTCGAACAGGTACCAGGAATAGTAAAAGACCATGGGTACGATCAGGATCACCCACGGGTGCCGAAGTCCGACCGCCAGGACCTTGCGGTATCCCTTACCCGGCTCACGCCCGAAGCGCGGCGCGCTAAACACCCAGCCGCGGGCGGCGGCGGCCGGCATCAGCGTCATGGCGACGAAAAACGACGACGCCAGCGAGAACGTCACCGCCAGAGCGAGCGGCAGGTAGTAATCGCGCAACCGGCCCTGGAAGATGACGAACGGCCCGAACACCGCAACCGTCGTGAGGGTGGCGGCGAGCACCGGGACAAGCACCTCAGAAGTGCCGCGTTCGGCCGCTTCCAGCGGCGCCATCCCCTGTTCACGGTAGCGGACGATGTTCTCGAGAACAACGACCGCGTTGTCGACCATCATGCCGAACGCCAACGCCAG
This sequence comes from Acidobacteriota bacterium, assembly GCA_022563115.1. Lineage (GTDB taxonomy): Bacteria > Acidobacteriota > UBA890 > UBA890 > UBA890 > UBA890. The sequence continues at coordinate 2,691 of JADFNY010000336.1, forward strand.
GCCGGTGAGCGTCAGCAGGTTCACCGGTACCTCGAAGTGGTACAGCGCGATAATCGTCAGCGACAGCGCCGCCGCCAGCGAAGCGCCGAGAAACAGCGGCGTCTTCAGGTCGCGGAGCATGGCGAAAAGCAGGACCCCGACGATTGCCAAGATGATCAGCAGGCGCCGGGTCAGCAGCGCCAGCTCCGCTTCGAGCTCCTCGGCCTGATCGCTGTACGGTTCGACCGTGATGTCCGGTGGGAGGATCGCCACGACCTCCGCCATACGGGCCCGCACGGCTTTGGCGACGTCGAGCGTATCGGTTCCCGGCCGGCGATAGACCGAGAGCAGAACCCGTTGTTCGCCGTTGACGCGAACGAACGAAGGCGCCGGCTCGTACACGGTTTCGACCTTGGCGACGTCGCCGACCCTGACGATCGTGCCCCCGACCTTGGCCACCGGAAGCGCCCGCAACCGTTCGAGGTCCTCGATCGTGTGCTGCACCCGGACGGCGTAGGCGGTCCCCAGCATCTCGACCTGGCCGAGCGGCAGCGTCTGGTTGACGGTCCGCACCGCGCTCCACACGGTGGCGGGCTGAATGTTGTAGAGCTCCGCCATCTCGGAGTTGACGGTGATCCGCAGGAATGGATCGGTGCCGCCGACGATATCGGCGCGGCCGACGCCGTCGATGGACTCGAAGCGAACCTGGAGCTCATCGAGGGCCCAGCGGCGCAGGTCCGACAACGGCCGCGGTGACAGCAACAGGTACTGCACCAGCGGCCGCTGTTCCTGAGCGAATTGGCGCGGCGCGTCCCGACTCACCCGTGGCGGGTCTGATCCGGGCGGGAAATCGTCGCGGATCAACGAGATCCTGTCGGTGAGCTCGAAGACGACGAGGTCGACGTTGGCTTTCTCCTCCAGTTCGATGTCGATCGATGAGCGCCCGCGGGACGATTCGGAGTAGACGTGGCTGACGCCCGGGATGGTGACCACCAGCGCCTCGATGGGGCTGGTAATCAGCGCCTGAACGGCCTCGGGCGCCGTCATACCCCATCGTGTTTCGACCGATAGGCGGGGGAAGTTGCCGGTGATCTCGACCTCCATCGGCAGGTTGATCCACGCCGCAACCGCCATCAGCGCGAACGCGATGTAGATCATCGACACCGCCACCGGACGCCGTGCGGCTTGGGCGATCAACTTGTGCAAGGTCGTATTGCCTCGGAACTGGACAACGGGGTCTCCACCTGTTTAGACGGCCAATGGGATTATTTGTCGAACGCTCGGCTAAAAGAAGGGGTCCACCAGGGCCTGCTACCCGGGAGCTGATTTGCCGTCAGCAGATCCGTGGCTCAACTACCCGCGTCGGCTCTGCGTTACAGCCGAACCGGTATCGGCTGAGGTCACACAGAGGTCACAGCTTGACAGCGTAGAAAGGGTGAGCTGCTCATCGCGCAGAAAGAAACGGTGGGGTTGGCAACGGGTGGCGAACACGGAGGCCGCGCGAAGAAAGATGGTTCCCGAGCGGAACCGTCTAATCCGCGCCCCACCCTCGCCGAAGCCGGCATCGACAAGAAGCTACGTGATTTCATGTGACACAGAAAAGCCCGACGCCCACGCCGACGCCGGGCTTCTTCCGCTCCCGCGGGAGCCGTTAGGTCACTTCGCAGCCTCGAGCTCCTTGTCGCTCGCGCCAACGCCGGCCATCGCGTCCAGCTCCGCCAGCATCCCGCGCAGCATCGGCCGCGTGTCGATGT
>JADFNY010000337.1 GCA_022563115.1 Acidobacteriota bacterium
GTCGTACGTCGAGCTCCTCGCCTCGGGACGCAGTACGGCGGTGGGGGCGGAAGCCGACCTGCGGACCCTGGCGGGCGATTCGGATGCCCCCGGTATCGCCCGGGCGACCGCCCTGGCGGCGCTTCCAATGACGTCGCAGGTGTCGATAACGGCGGTTGCCGAGGCCCTCGGAGATGAAAACCCGTTGGTTCGGATGGGGGCACTGGTGGGTCTCGAGGCCGCCGACCCGATCACCGTGATGCGCCTGGCACTGCGCCTGGTGGGCGATCCGAACCGGTCGGTACGGCTCGAGGCGGCGCGCCTGATGGCAACGATCCCGGCGCAGCAGGTTCCGCCGCCGCAACGCGCCGATGTCGAGGAGGCGATCGCCGAGTATCGCGCCGCCCAGAACGTCCATGCCGAGCGCGCCCAGTCGCATCTGAACCTCGGTTGGCTGGCGATGCAGCAGGGCGATCTCTCGAGCGCCGAGCAGGAGTACACAACCGCGCTCGAGCTGGAGCCTTATTTCGTCCCGAGCTTCATCAACCTGGCCGACCTTTACCGGCTCACCGGACGTGATGTCGAGGGCGAGGCGCTCTTGCGGCGGGCGCTCGAGGTTGCCCCCGAGATCGGCGACGTGCACTACGCGCTTGGCCTGTTGCTGGTGCGGCTCGATCGTCTGGACGAGGCGATGGAGCAGCTGCGACGAGCAACCGAGCTCGCACCGGAGCAACCGCACTACGTCTATGTTCACGCCGTCGCGGTGCAGACCGCCGGCGATGCCGCCGCCGCGGTCGTGCTCCTCGACGAAGCGTTGGTGCGTTACCCGACGAATCGAGAGCTGTTGTTCGGTGCCGCCGCTTTCAGCCGTGATCTCGGCGATCAGGATCGTGCTATCGGCTACGCACGAAGGCTTGTGGATCTGTATCCGAACGAGCCGCAGGCGGCGAGCTTCTTGCGGGACCTGCAGTCGCAGAGGAGATAGCGACCATCGTCCGCTACGCGACCGGTTGAGAAATAAGGGCTACTAGAAACGGATCCTGACGCTGAACCCCGGGCGGTGGACGCTCATTCCCGCGGAAAGATCGGTACGCCAGCCGATGCCCAAGGCGATTCGCTCACGGACCGACCAAACGTACTCTGCGCCGAGGGTCAGCGCTGCCTTGTTGGCGGCGAGGTCGCCGAAGAACTTGTGGCGCTCGGAATGCAAGAGCGTGGGGCCGGCGAGGATCACCAGGCCGGCGTCGTCATGTGGGTGAATCCCCAGCAGGCCGCTCAAGAAAAAGTCCCGGTGCCCGGGCTGGTCGTCGGCGTAGAACCGAGCGCGCCCGCCCTCCACGTAGACGCTGAACCGGGGGTGAACGCGGGCCGTGAAGACGACCGCGCCGCCGACCGTCACGCCGTCGAGCTCGGGCTCGGAACGTTCGGCATGAACGAGCCCGGTCGCACCGATGGAGAACCAGCGGGCGCCGGGGGACGCATCGGCCGGAGCGTCCTGGCGGACGGCGTCGGCGAGGACGGGGCTGGCCAGGCTCGAGGCGACGACGAGCGCAGCACACAGCAAGGTGGAACACATGAAAATCTAGGGTCCAGAGTCAAGAGTTCGTTACGACGCTCTGCCCCAGGACCCTAGCAGGCCGTGGCGGAAGTGTGATGGGTTTGGTTGTGCCACCAATGGCCCTTGGCGGCGTAGCCCTCCAAGCAACTGTCCATCCGTAAAGCCGCTCGGTAGAATAGCCCCACTGTTTATCCCCACCAGATGGCTCCCGACTGAGGAAACCCGATGCGAAGAGTGTTCCTGGCAGTCGTATGCTTGCTGGTCGCAGGTGTCGGTTTGATCTCGCTGAACACCGGCGCTTCGGCCGCCCCTGTTGCGGACGAACGTTACTGGCCGCAGTGGAGGGGTCCGAACTTCGACGGTGTGGCGCCGATCGGCGACCCGCCCATCGAGTGGTCCGAGACAAAGAACGTCGCCTGGAAGGTGGAGATTCCGGGCAGTGGTTACGCTACGCCGGTGATCTGGGAGGATCGCATCTTTGTTCTGTCGGCGGTTCCAGCCGCTGCCGGTGACATTTCGGGAGCCTTCGATTCCGCTGGCGTCACCAGCCTCGAAGCCGAGGGCGCGGCGGGCGACGATGCGCCGATCGATCCCGGCGCGCCGGGACAGCCGACGCAACCGCGCGGACAACGGCCACGGCGAGGCGGGCGACGCCAGGTCGAGCCGCTGCAAGCCATCGACTTCACTGTCATGGCGATCAACCGCGCCGACGGCAGCCTGATCTGGAGCGACGTGGCGCGCCACGAGACGCCCCACGAGGGCAAGCAGGTCAACAACAGTTGGGCGTCAAGCTCGGCGATCATCGACGGGAAGCAGGTGTTCGCGTTCTTCGGCTCGCGTGGTCTGTATGCCTACGATATGGACGGCAATCGCCAGTGGGACGTCGACTTCGGTGAGATGCAGATCCGCGGCGGCTTTGGCGAGGGCTCGACCCCGGTGCTCCACGGCGACACGCTCGTCGTCGTCTGGGATCACCAGGGTGACTCGTTCATCGCGGCGCTCGACAAGAACACCGGCAGCGAACTGTGGCGTCAGCCCCGTGACGAGCCGGAGTCGTGGTCAACGCCGCTGGTGGTCGAGGTCGATGGGCGTGCCCAAGTGATTACCGCGGCCCAGAATCACACCTACAGCTATGACCTGGAGACCGGGGACTTGTTATGGAAAGGCCCGGGCCTGACCGTCAATCCGATCCCGTCGCCGGTCGAAGCCGACGGCATCGTCTACCTGATCAGCGGTTATCGCGGCGCGGCGTTGCGCGCCGTGCGGCTGGTCGATGCGCAGGGGGACATCGGCGATTCGCCGGCGATCCTCTGGGAGTACAACCAGGACACGCCCTACGTTCCGTCGCCCTTGCTGTACGACGGCATCCTCTACTTCTTGAAGAGCAACTCAACGCTCCTTACGGCGTTCGACGTCGCCAGCGGCCAGGCATTCTATGGTCCGCAGCGGCTCGATGGCGTCCAGGAGATCTACTCGTCTCCGGTGGGCGCGGCCGGTCGCGTATACCTTCTCGGTCGAGACGGCAGCGCGCTGGTCATCGAGAACGGACGCCAGTTCAACGTGCTGGCGACCAACAGCCTCGACGACGGGTTCGAGGCCTCTCCGGCGATCGTCGGCAACGAGCTCTATCTGCGCGGACGGCGGTTTTTGTACCGCATCGAGGAAACCGGGCAGCCCTAGCAGCTGCCGAAGAAGTCCCGGGGGTGCCGTCATGGGCACCGTAGGGGCAAGATGCTAGGCGGGCAGGTCGTCGCCGTCGTGCAGCAACTCGGTGAGCCAGCGGTCGATCGTGCGGATCTCGCTGCTGCCGCCGAACTCGGCGAGGAGTGCTTCGCCCGCGGCGGAGACCTCGGCGTAGCGCCGGGGGCCATCGATCCCGGTAGGCAGAATTCCGCACTCGATTTGGCGGCTCACCGGCCCGGCGACCATCGTCAGGGCGCTGAAGATCGGGTGCGTCGTCGGCACGTACCAGACGTGATTGCGGGCGTCCTCGTAGATGCGCCCGGCCATCTTGACGGTCTCGACGACCTGCAGCGCTTCCTTGTTCTCGGTGCCCATTCGCCCGTTGCAGAGAAATCTGTCGATGGTTTTCGAATCGTAAGCCCGGCGACAAATCTAGCCGCTGGGGATGGGCGAGGATAGCTGAAACGGGCCCCACATCCCTCGAACGAGCGGCGGGCCTGTACTATTCTGGCCGCCATCCGGGCTGATGTCAGCGCCCAACGCAGCGTTGGATACAACGATCAGAGCTGAGAACGTCATGAGACCGATGGGCGCCACCGTTGTTCTGATTGGTCTCGGGCATCTCGGTGGGCCGCTTCTAGATCGCCTCGCCGTCAGCGCGGCGGTTGGCCGCGTCGTCGCGGTGAGTCGGGACCCGGACCGCGGTGCGGCGCGCTGCAACCTCTCCCGGTTGAATGCGGCGGTGGTCGGTGCGGCGGCCGATATCGAGCACCGGCCCGCCGACGTGTTGCATCCGGAGCAGATCACCGACATCGTCGACGAGGTCCCGCCGGACCTGGTCATCCACACCGCCTCGATGCAGACCTGGTGGTTGCTCGACTTATTGCCGCCCGAGGCGCAAGTCCTGAAGGCGGCTGGCTTCGGGGCCTGGCTGCCGCTCCACTTGGTGCTCGCGATCCGGGTGATGGAAGGATTGGCGGCGGCGGGCTACGAGGGTCACGTCATCAACGCCGCGTACCCCGACGTGATCAACGTCGTTCTCGGAAAGCTGGGTATGGCGCCCACCGTCGGGGTCGGCAACGGCCCTCGCTTCGTGGCTCTCACCCCCGATGGCACCCGGGCCTACGTGGCCAACCTCAGTGACGATACGGTCTCGGTCATTAATACGGCCACCAACACCGTGGTCACTACCGTCGGGGT
>JADFNY010000338.1 GCA_022563115.1 Acidobacteriota bacterium
CGCGCATGCGGCGTGGCGAAACCGAAACGTGCCGCATCGGCGGTGCCCGAGGCGAACTCCGCCGCCTTCATGTTGAGTGTCGCGGTCAACAGCGAAGATACGGTCCCGGCGTCGCCGTCGAGGGCGCGGGGGCTGACGAGGCGCCAGTCGATGCCGTCCTTCTCGAGGCGAATGACATCGTCGCCGGCGTCGATCTCGATGCCGTCGACTCGGTCACGGGCGAACTCGACGACCGTGCGGTTGCGCAGCGCGGTGACCGAGTCGGGCGCCTCTTCAACAAGTCTAGTGGGGGCTACGAACACGGCGTCGCTGCCGAGCCGTCGCGCGTAGTAGCCGTCGGGCTCTTCAGACTCGTCACCGATCTCCAGCGTGATGGCGCTGTCGTCACCGATCCAGACGCGGACCGTGAGCCGGGGGTCATCGAGCCCGTAGGTGGCGAGATCCTCGTCGTCGGGGTCTTCGGAGGGGTAGGCGAGGGCCCTGTCGTTACGCAGGCGCCGCAGGTAGTCGGCGATCGTGTCGGCGTCGGCGCGGGCCTCGATGGGCTCGGTCAGCTTCCAGCGGGCGATGCCGTCGCCGAGGGCCGGCTGCCGCTGCATCGAGGCGTCGAGATCGGCGGTCGTCAGGTCGAGTCGCGCGACATCTGGTTCGTCGAAGGTCAGGATGCTGCGGTTGCGAAGATCGAACAGGGTCTTGTTGACGGCGTCCTTGAGGCCGGCGGCTGTCGTGTACACGGTATCGCCGTCGCCGGGACGAACGAACACGTTGAAGCCCACCGGCGTGCCGTTGCCCAGCGCCAGCGAATACGAGCTGCCGTCGTCGAGCTCCACGGTGACCTCGACCTCGGGATCGGCGAGGCCGAAGCGGGCCAGGTCGTCGGGGGCTTCATCGATCAGGCGGTCGTGGTTGGCGGCCTGCAGGCGGTTGATGATGCGATTGACGGCGCTGTCGTCGGCTACCAGGTCGTACGGCGCGGTGATGCGCCAGGCGTCATCGACTCGCTGGAGCGCAATGTTCGTGTCGGCCGTCTCGATGTTCAGGCCGGTAACGTCCGCGGTTTCGAAGCGCAACAGGCGGTCGGCGACGCGCTCGGTCTCAGCGCGTTCCTCGCCGCCGCGAATCTCGAGAAAATAGACCGCCGCCACGAGAATCGCGGCGGCGACGGCCATGATCGACGTGTTCTTAGTTCGCATGCCGGTTCCGTTCCGTGGGAGTACCTTCTAACGTCGCCGGCGCCACCAGACCGCCAGGCCGCAGAGCAGCACCAGCTCCGGCAGCAGCAACACGGTGGCGTAGAAGACGCCCCAGCCCTGGGCTTCGGTGAGCGTGATGCGCGATGCGCGGCGGGTGCGCGGCCGGATCGAGATGGTCTCCTCGGCGTCGCCGTTCAACCAGGCGACCATGTTGAGCGCCAGGTCCTCGTTATAGAGCACCGTAAGTCGGCTGTTGTTGACCCAATCTGCGTCGCCGACGACGACGATGCGGCCCTCGAGATCGGCGGGAGGTGTGGCGCCGGCGTCGGGCGCGGCCGTCTCCTGGGGCTCTGACCCGGGCACGTCGCCGGCGGTATCGGTGTTCTCAGCGGCATCGGTGTCGTCAGGGGTATCGGCGTTCTCACCGGTATCGGTGTCGTCGGGGGTATTGGTGTTCTCAGCGGCATCGGCATCGTCGGGAGTATCAGGGTCCTCAGTGGTATCGGTGTCATCGGTCGTTTCGGCGGCCGCGGACTCGGCATCCGTGCCGGGCGCCGTCTCGATGGCCGGCGCGGTCCAGTTCAGAGCGCTCGATCTCAAGGTCGCCGCCACCGCGATCGAAACCGGGCCCTCTTCATCCCCTTCGCGGTCGACCTCGCCGGTCTCGAACACCAGGTCGACGTTGGACTCGGCCCACGAGTTGCGGCTTGTGCGGGCCAGCTCGGTGACGGTGATCCCGGCGGGAAGCTCCTCCGCTGCCCGCACCGATCGGACGATGCGAAAGACGGTGTTCTGATCGAACTGGGCGGTGATCGGATGAAAGCCATAGTCGGAAACGACGGGCTCGACGCCGGCCGTAGGGCCGGCGAGCAACTGCACCACGATGTCGATGACGACGTCGTCGCCGACGATGATGCCGCGCTCGGCGAGCAGGGCAACGAGCTTGCTGCTTCGTTGCGGCTCGATGAGAATCCACACGTGGCCGCCGCGGTCGAGGTAACGGCCCAGCGATTCGAGCTCGTTATCGAGGAAGGGTCGCTGCGGCCCGGCGATGACCAGCAGCGAGGCGTCAGCCGGCACATCCGGCAAGGTGACGAGAAGGAGTGCAACGACCTCGTCTCCCTCGTTTTCGAGCGCAGCCGCCAGCTGTCCGATCCCGTCGGGAGTCTCTCGCGCCGCCAGGTCGGGCTCGCCGTGCCCGGTGGTGAAGTAGATGCGTTTGGTTTCGGCGCCGGTGATGCGAATCAAAGCGTTGGTGAGCACTTCTTCCGACAAATCGGTGACCCGCGTCGAGTCGTCGCCGTACACCACAACCAGGGTGCTGTACTGGGTTACCTCGTATTGCTGCGTCATCTCCGGTCGCTGGTCGGGGTCGATCATCTCGTACGAGAAGCGATCCGATCCCGCCGCGTAGGCGTCGAGCAACGACTCCGCCGCCCGGCCCTCGTTCTCGCGGAAGAACGCCAGCACGTGGATGTCGTCGGCGAGTCCTGCGAGCAGTGAGGCGGTCTGCGGCGCGATCGAGAAAATGCCTTGCTCCGAAGCGTCGTAGCGATACTCGTTGCGCGCCCCCATGTAGTTCACCGCCACGATCACCGTCAGCGTCAGCGCGGTGTAGACGAAGGTATTGGTGGCGTATTGGGTGCGCCGCCCGGTGACCGACTCGCGCAGGTTTTCGACGTGGGTGAACAGGTACAGCGCCAGCATCGACGCCCCGCCGATCAAGTGGATCATCACGTACATCGAGTTCCAGATGCCCGACGCTATCCCGGCCAGGACGCCGAACAGCAGGAGAATGAGGCCGAACACGCCGAACGATCGATACGAGCCCATCCGTGCTTACCTCCAGCGCAGGGATTCGAGCGACCGCTGGCTCAGAAAGAGCGCGAAGGCAATGACGCTGAGGAAGTAGATGATGTCGCTGCTGACGATGAGTCCCGAGGTCATGGGCTGGAAATGCTCGATCAGCGACAGGTAGCTGAGTACCGCTCCGGCAGTGTCACCCACCGTGGTCGCCGGCCAGCCGATGGCGAAAAACAGCAACAGAACGACGAATGCCGAGACCGCCGCGACGATCTGGTTGTCGGTCAGCGTCGAGGTAAACAGGCCGAGGGCGATGAACGACAAGCCGACGAGCAGGAGGCCGATGTAGCCGGTGACGATCGTTCCGATCTCGGGATCGCCGAAATACAGCAAGATGCCGGGATAGACGAGCGTGCAGCCGAGCAGCACGACATAGAACAGGCCGGCGCCGAGGAACTTGCCGAGGGCGATCTCGAGGGTTTCGATCGGCGAGGTCAACAGCAGCTCGTCGGTACCGTTGGCGCGCTCCTCGGCGAAGAGTCGCATCGTGATCAGCGGCACCATGATCAGAAAGATGATCACCATGTTCTGCAGCAGCGGCGCCATCACCATGTCGTTGAGGTTCATCTGCTCGAGCATCTGCGGCTGCTGGAACTGGGCGTACATCGCCACCGTTCGGGAAAACTGCGTCAGGTAGACCCAGAAGAACCAGCCGCACAAGAGGAGGAACCCGGCGAGAATGACGTAGGCGACCGGAGACACGAAGTAGCTTCTCAACTCCTTGTAGGCGATGGCCCACACGTTCGTCATGGTGCGGTCTCCTCCTCGGTGTCGCCGGTCGAATCCCCGCCATTCGGGGGCTCCTCTACGGCGTCCTCTGCGGCGGGCTCCTCACCGTCGGGGGCGGCGGCCGCCACCGCTGCCTCACCTTCGGATGCCTCCTCGGAGAGGGCGGCGTCGTGCGCCGTGACCTTGAGGAAAAAAGCTTCCAGTTCTTCGGTTCCGCCCAGAGTCGCAAGGTCCTCTTCGGCGACGATCCGTCCCTCGGCGATGATCACCACCTTGTCCCTATTGGCGCCGGCGCGAATCTTCTGGGCCTGTTCGGCGCCCTTGGCGCGAAGTGCCGAGGAGTCCTCGTGCTCGTTTAAATTGAGACGTCGTCCGGCCAGTGCCTCCATGTAGAAATCCTCAAAGAGATAGGTCTCAAAGAGGATCCGGAAGGCATCGTCCCCGATGCTGCTCATCGTCGGCAGCAGCGAGAACAGCAGTGGCGGCTCAAAGGCATACTCGAACCCGGCCAGCGAATGCATCAAGGCGCCCATCATCGATGTGCCCGACCGAGCGACGCCGGTGAGGAAGATAGAGGTCTCGACCCGCTCTCGGGCGCCTGGTCCCAGGTGGAGGGTGGTT
>JADFNY010000339.1 GCA_022563115.1 Acidobacteriota bacterium
GAGCTGGATTCGTGACTGCGCCGGGATTACTTCGGACTGTGGATCGCGATCGCGCTGATCATCGGCACGCTCGGTCTGACGCGGTACGCGGTGGAAGTCGACGAAACGATGCCCACCGTGGATGAAGGTCCAGGACACGGCAACTACTGCCGTATCCCGGAACGCGGCGTGTACTTCTACGGTCGAGACTTCGACGAGACGGTCGACACCTACACGCGATTCACCGAGTGGTGTCGCCACAATGACGGCATCCTCGGCTGGGTCGAGTAACGAACGGTGAGGTCCCCTGCGAAACGCGCCCAGGGCGAAAGCCGTGAACGCGTTTCGGTCTGAGGGCTGCGGAGAGTGGGGGCGAGTGTTCGGAAGCCTGCATCGAGATCAGCGCCGCGAAACTTCCCGGTGCGCACCGTAACCTGTCGCGCCTTTCCCGGTAGTGATCGAAAGCGAGACATTGCTGAGATTCACGGCGATGTACCGCCGGTAGTGCACCGGCGCGAAACTCATGAAAGGCGGCTTCCCATGAAGAAAGCGTTAATCGACGTTCCCACGCTGCGGGTACCGGGCACGGCTGCGGCGCAACCCCGCTCTACCAACATCCATGTCCGGGTGTGTCTCTTCGTCCTCACCATGCTCGTGAGCTTTCCCGTCGCCGCCCAGGAACAAGCCACCGAACAGGACCTGACAACCACACCGAGCGCGGTGCAATGGTCGCTCGGTCTCGCTGCGATTTCCTCGCCGCGACCGTACGTCGGGGCGAGCAACACAGTAACGCCGATTCCGATCGTCGAGCTGTACTACAAGAAGCTCTACATCCAGGGTGTTCAGGCCGGCTACCACCTCGTTGACACCAAGAACATCGCCTTCGATGTGCGCGCCCGCCTTGTCTTTGCCGGACTCGACCCCGACAGCTCGCCATTCCTCGAAGGCATGACGGAACGCGAATCATCCATTGAAGGCGGACTGGTGTTCGACTGGAAACCCGGGAACTACAAGCTGAGTGCGAGCGGCTACACCGATCTGCTCGGTCGTTCCGATGGCCAGCAGGCGGGGCTCGACTTCTCGCGCACCTGGACGTTCGAGCGAAGCCGGTGGGGTCTCACCCCCTCGATCGGAGTCGTGTGGCAGAGCAGCAACTTTGTCGACTACTACGTCGGGGTCAGGCCGGAGGAGGCGCGCCCCGATCGTCTGGCCTTCCGCGGACGATCGGCGATCAACTTCCGCAGCTCGATACTCGGATACTACTTCCTGACCATGCGGATACGGTTGGTGGGTCAGCTGCAAGTCCAGCGGCTGGACAACGAGATCTTCGAGAGTCCGATCGTTGACGAGCGACGAAGTGTCAACGGCTTCCTCGGTGTCACCTACCGGTTCGGCAAGCTGCCGCCTCGACCCTCCTGATAGCACTGTTTCGAGCCGCCCCACGAACCGCTCGTGTCGATTCCTCCCGCCCAGCCGAGGTGTAAGCTGAGGGCCAAAGCTGGAGGCAACAGCGTTTCGAGACGATGGACTACCGCCAACGAGCCCTCAAGATCCTGCCCTGGGTTTGCGCCCGCTGCGCGCGTGAGTTCAGCGGCAAAAAGCTCCGCCAGCTCACCGTCCACCACAAGGACCACGATTACCGCAACAACCCCGCCGACGGCAGCAACTGGGAGCTCCTTTGCATCTATTGCCACGACGACGAGCACTCGCGCCGGGACGTTGCCCAGGCCTATGGCAAGCCGACGGTCGGCCGACGACAGCCTCTTTCTACCTACAAGCCGTTTGCCGACCTCGAAAACTTGCTCAAGCCGAAGAAATGAACCTGCGAGCGGGCGGACATGCGGAGCATTGCTACTAGGGCGATCCGGGTCGCGGCGGCGCGCTCCCTTCGATAGGACGACGGCAACGTACGGGTGGAGGGCGCCACCTATCGCCTGAACGCCGTCACCGGCTCGCCGTCGAGCAGTCGCGCCACGATCTCGGGGTCCGAGGTGGGCAGGTTGCAGACGTAGTTCTCACAGATATAGGCGGTGGCGCGGCCGTCGATGGGGTGGATGGTCTGGACGAAAGGAAGCCAGCGGGCCAGCTGGGCCTGGTTTTCGGCGCCGTCGGCGAGCAGCAGGATCTTGTTGGGGATGAAGCGCTCGTGCACCAGCCGCAGCAGGACGCGGGTGTCAGCGCCGGCGGGGTTGCCGGCGATGACGATCTGTTTGGGCTTCGAGACCGCGAAGTCGAGCGCCACGGCGAGCTGCGGCAATCCGGACGGCCCTTGCGCGAAGCTGTCGGCGTACGATCCGATGGACTCGTCGGCCCGCGCCCGCCACTCGTCGCGATCGAAGAGCTGCCAAAGACGCAGCAAGTTCAGGGCGGCCACCGAGTTGGGAGAGGGCTCGGCCCCGTCGTAGTCCTCCCGCCGCCGATACAGCAACGAAGAATCCCCGTCGCCGGTAGTGAAATAAGAGTGCTGCTCGTCGCTCCAGAAGATCTCGTCCTGCTTTTCCTGCAAGGTCGCGGCCCACTCTAGCCAGCGGGTGTCGAACGATGCCTCGTAGAGGTCGAGCAACCCCTGGATCAGAAAGGTGTAGTCGGACAGAAAGCCGTCGATGGCGACGTCGCCGAGGCGGTAGCGACGCTGCAGGCGCCCGTTGGCGGCGGTGTAGAGCCGCGACTGCAGGAAGGTCGCGGCGCGGCCGGCGGCCCGGGTGTAGCTCGGCTCGTCGAGAACCTGGCCGGCGCGCGCCAAGGCCGAGATCATCAGCCCGTTCCAGGCCGTCAGCATCTTGTCGTCGAGCGGCGGGCGCGGGCGCTCGCCGCGCGCCGCGAGCAGGCGTGAACGCGCGGCGGCCAGCACGCTGTCAACCTCGTTCTCGCTGCTGTTGAAGCGACGAGCCGTCTCCGACGGTGAATGCGCCTCGTAGAGGATGTTCTTGCCGGCCAGCTCTCCTTGAACGTCTTGCGCCGCCGGCACGTTGCCACCGGCCTCGACGCCGTAGCGATACGAGAAAACGGCGGCGGCCTGGGCCTCGAGTTCGTCGCCGCCCGCAGGAAACACGGGCGTGGCGCCGAGGAGTCGTTCGATCTCGGCGGCGGTCCACACGTAGAAGGCCCCCTCACCGTGCTCCGGGCTCGCCGCGTCGTAGCGGCTGTCGGCGTCTTCGGCCGAGTAAAAGCCGCCCTCGGGTCCAAGCATGTCGCGAAGTACGTAGTCCAGGATGTCCCGGGCGGTCTCGGCAAAGAGCGGATCGCCGGTAATCTGAAAGGCGTCGACGTAGGAGACCGTGAGCTGCGCCTGGTCGTAGAGCATCTTCTCGAAGTGCGGCACGCGCCAGGCACGGCCGGTCGAATAACGATGAAAGCCACCGCCGAGATGGTCGTGAACCCCACCCTTCGCCATCGCTCGCAGGGTCTCGAGCGACATCCGCAGCGCCGTGTCGTTGCCGGTCCGGGCCCAGTAGCGCAGCAAGAAATTGTACGCCACGGGGCGCGGGAACTTGTTGGTGTCGCCGAAGCCCGCGTAGGTAGAATCGTAACTGTTGTCGAACGCTGCGAAGACCGCGTCGAGCACCGAGGCGTCCAGCGCAACGCTACCGCGTGTGTCGGCGCCGGTCATGGTCAAGGTGCGCAGCATGTTCGTCGCCTGCTCGGAGCTCTCGACGATGGACGGGCGGTCGCTGTCCCAGGCCCCGGCGATGCGGGTGAGCACGGTGCGAAAGCCGGGCTGCCCGTAGCTCTCTTCGAGCGGGAAGTAGGAGCCGCCGAAAAACGGCGCCCGGTCGGGGGTGAGGAAGACGGACATCGGCCATCCGCCACTGCCCGTCGTGAGCAGGACGTAGCTCATGTAGATGCGGTCGATGTCGGGGCGTTCCTCGCGATCGACCTTGATCGAGACGAAGTGACGGTTCATGAGGGCGGCGACCTCGGGGTTCGAGAACGACTCGCGCTCCATGACGTGGCACCAATGGCAGGTCGAGTAGCCAACCGACAGGAAGATCGGCTTGTCCTCGCGGCGCGCTTTCTCGAAGGCCTCCTCGCCCCAGGGGAACCAATCGACCGGGTTGTTTGCATGCATTCTCAGGTAGGGACTTGTTTCATTCGCCAACCGATTGGCAGCCTGGCCGGAGTCGCACTCGCAGACCAAAAGTATGCTAAATACCAACGGCAGCCGGACGAGCGATCGGACAAGATGTGAAGAAGGCATGGGAAAGATCCTCTGCTGCGGATGGGGGATGAGCCCGTGCGTAAGCCGCGCGTGGCGGGTCAGGACGCCCATCTACGTCGGCAGCGAAAAAGCACGACTCTTCGCTGCGGCCGATCTTTTCGTGCCGGCTTGTCCGGAAAGGAGAACCAGCACGGCACCTCATTTTCGCCCTCGAACAATGTTGATTGAGCCTCGCCAGGAGACCACAAATCGTCCG
>JADFNY010000340.1 GCA_022563115.1 Acidobacteriota bacterium
CAGAAGCGGGACGCTACGATGCCGGACCTTCTTCATTCCTTCGCGCCGCAGGAACGCGAGGAGATGGTCGAGCAGCTCACCCATTTCCTTCTTAGCCAGAGCGGCGAGATGGAGTCGGCTGAGTATCTTCCGTTCCGCTTTCGGGCCACGGTCGAACGTGGGCGCGAGGCTTTCCATTCGCTCGGTTGTGCGGCCTGCCACGCGCCCGAGCTACCCGGCGCGACGCCGTCCACGCCGTCCGTTCCGCTGCCGGATTTGGCCGCCAAGACCTCGGTCGGTGCGCTCACGCGGTTCTTGATGCAACCAGATCGCGTTCGCCACGGTGGGCGCATGCCCTCTTTTCACCTGAGCGAAGAAGAGGCCACCACGATCGCCGTGTACCTGTTGCGGGAGCAGGAACCCGACGTCGTAGAGAAGGTCGCCGGCCTCGAGTTCGAGTATTTCCGCGACCCCATGCCGGCTGAAGACGCCGAAGGCTTCTTCAGCCGCCCGCCGCCCGTGTACGACGAATTGACGCCAGAGGATGTCGGGCAAATCGAGGCTCTCTCCCTCGACCTCCCGATCCGCACGAGCCGGGGCAATCACATGTTCCGCTTCAGCGGCGTGATCGACATCGAGGAGGCCGGCTCGTACACATTCGTGTTGACCTCGGACCGGCGATCCGGGTCAGAGCTGCTCATCGACGGGCAGCCCGTGGCCACCAAGAGTCGCGATAGCGGCCGCGAAATTCCGGCCGAGATCGAGCTTGCCAGCGGCGATCACGCGATCGAGGTCACCTACTACATCAGAGGCGACACGCGACGTCCTTTTGTCGCGGTTACGGTAGAAGGCGGGCCGATCGGCGAGCCGACATCGATCGACCAGCTGGTGGCGTACGAGAACGTGGTGATGGCGCCGCGGTCGTCGGGACCACTCGCCACGGATCCGGACCGCGCCCGGCGCGGAGGCTTGCTGTTCGCGGAGATCGGTTGTGCGTCCTGCCACGCGCTCGAGAGCGCGCCGGCCGGCGTCGCGCCGCTGTACCCGGCAACACCGATCGACGAGCTGAGCGCGGCGGCCCTGCGCAATGACACCCCCGTGCATCAGGGCGCGGGCACACCTCGATACAACCTCGCCGGCCACCAGAAACGCGCCCTCGCGGCGGCGCTTTCGAACCTCGACGAGCTCGCCAGGCCGCGAGATGCCCGCCAACAGGTCCTCCACACCCTGGCCACCTACAACTGTTACGCCTGCCATACACGTATCGACGCCAACGGCGAGATCGGCGGCCCGGACGCGACGCGGCGGGGGCACTTCAAAGTGCTCGGAGGGCTGGACCTCGGCGACGAAGGGCGTATCCCGCCGACGCTCACCGGCATCGGCGGCAAGCTGAAACCGAACGCGCTGGCCGCCATCCTGAACGACGAGCGAATGCAGGTGCGCCGCAACTACATGGAAACGCGCATGCCGCGCTTCGGCGGAGAACTGATCGATCGGCTAGCCGCGGCGCTCGACGAGGTCGACGCGACGCCGGGCGACCTCACCGAGCCGACGTTCTCGCGGCGCGCCGTCGAAGACGGGCTCGAGCTGGTCGGATCGGAGGGCTTGCGCTGTATCACTTGCCACGACGTCGGCGCCAACACGGCCGCGGGGATCTCTACCATCAACCTCGCGACCACCTACGACCGCCTGCGCCCCGGCTGGGTCAGCCGGTTTCTGCAAGACCCCCACTCCATCAACCAAGAGACGCGGATGCCGGCATTCTGGACGGAGGGCACCGTCATCCACCCGGACATTGCCGGCGGGACGGTCGCCGGACAGATCGACGCCATCTGGAGCTATCTTTCCCTCGGATCCTCGATGCCCATCCCCAAGGGCATGAACCTCGGTGAGTCCATGGTGCTGCGACCGACCGACGAGCCGATCCTCTTCCGGACGTTCATGACCGACACCAGCCCGCGGGCCATCGTCGTGGGTTATCCAGAGTCGGTCCACGTCGCCTTCGACGCCAACGTGATACGCCTGGCGAAGGTCTGGCGCGGCGGCTTCTTCGACGCTCAGGGAACGTGGAGCGGGCGCGCAGGACGGTTTCTTGATCCGTATGGCGATGAGGTAATCATCATGCCACCTGGGCCCGCACTGGCGTTTCTCGACAACGTCGACACACCGTGGCCGCCGGTGAAGATGACCGATCGGAACATCGGCGGGCAATTCCTCGGTTATCGGCTCGACGAGCAACGGCGGCCGATTTTCATGTATCGGTTGGAGAATATCGACATCGAGGAACATTTCGTCCCGGTTGTCAGTCCGGGCGGCACGAACCTCGTCCGCCACTTCGCGCTCGAGGCCGGGGCCGTGTCCGGCGAATTGTATCTCCTGGTCGCCGAGGGCGACGAGATTACCCAGAACCAAGACGGCTCGTGGGCAATCGACAACAGCCTGACCGTCGCGGTGCGAGCGCCCGACAACGTGCAAGCGATCGTGCGAAGCTCACAAGGCGTGCAACAGCTCCTGTTGCCGGTGGGAATTGCGACCAACCAAGCTGTTCTAATCGAAGTGGAAATCTCATGGTGAATCTCCTGACGAAGACGAACCTGCGGCTCGCCGTCTTGATCGGGATCCTGGCGATCGCACCGCATGCATCGAGCCAGGAGGCGCAAAACGAGAGGCAAAGGGAAGAGCAAGAGCAGTCCCTCCTCGAGCAACAGCAGCTGTTGATCCCGGCTCTGATCGAGGCGGAGGCCGTCTACTACAAGCTGGTCACGATGCCGCTGCTCGAGGATATGGTGATGGAAGTCAGCGGGCTTTTGCGGCTCGCCGACGGCCGCGTGATGGTCGCCACGCGGCGGGGCGAAGTGTTCATCGTCGAGAACGCCTACGCTGATCCGCCGGCGCCCGTCTACAAGCGCTATGCGTTCGGTTTGGCGGAGCCCCTCGGGTTGCTGGAGCTCGATGGCTGGATCTACTTCGCCCAACGCGGTGAGTTGTCTCGTATGCGAGACACCGACGGAGACGACCGGGCGGACGTGTTCGAAACGGTTACCGACGACTGGGAGCTGAGCGGCAACTACCACGAGTACGCCTTCGGCCCGCGCCAAACTCCCGACGGCAAGCTGTGGGTGACGCTCAACATCCCCTTCGATGCGGAACCCTACGGCGCCGCCGACTGGCGCGGCTGGGCGGCCCGCATCGACCCGCAAACCGGGGCCACGGAATACGTAGCAGCCGGCCTCCGATCCCCTGCGGGCATCGAGGTCAGCCCCTGGGGTGACGTCTTCTACACCGACAACCAGGGCGAGTGGAACAACGCCTCAAAGCTGTCGCAGATCGAAGTCGGCGATTTCCACGGCCACCCCTGGGGCATGGGTTCGATCGAACTACCCGGATCGCTCGTCGATCCGATCCCCGAGGGTCTGCCGGAGGCGGGAACCTGGATGAAAGATCTCCATCTCGAGATCCCGAGCTACAAGATGCCCGCGGTGTGGTTTCCGTACGTCAAGATGGGCCAATCTCCGAGCGGTTTCAAATGGGATACGACAGGAGGCGGGTTCGGCCCCTTCCCCGGCCAGCTCTTCGTCGGCGATCAGCACCACGCGATGGTGATGCGGGTGTTCCTCGAGGAGATCGACGGTCATTGGCAGGGGGCGGTGTTCAATTTCCGGCGTGGTTTGCAAAGCGGCGTGATACGAGTGGCGTTCGGGGCGGATGATTCTCTTTTCATCGGCATGTCAGCCCGTGGCTGGGGCAGCGTGGGCCCCGATCCCTTCGGCTTCCAGCGCCTCGTGTGGACCGGAGAAATGCCGTTCGAGATCCACGAGATGCGCGCCCGCCCCGACGGGTTCGAGCTCACCTTCACGAAGGCCGTCGACAAGACCACCGCGGTGAATCCGGCTTCCTACTCCATGGAGAGCTACACCTACAGGCTGAGCGGACAATACGGAGGGCCCGAGGACGACAAGCTGCAAGTAGCCATCACCGCCGCCGAGGTCGCCGCTGACGGCCTGAGTGTCCGGCTGCGTATCGACCCCATACGAGCCGGTTATGTCCACGAGCTTCATCTCAACGGGTTGCGCGCCGATGTCGGGGAGCCAATGCTGCACCCACGCGCCTACTACACGCTCGTCAACGTTCCGCAAAGGTAGAGACGAAACGAGCGAAACCCACCCCAACGACCGCAGCCGCACGGGAGCCGCGCCATGCATGCACCGCGATCCGCCCTATGTTTCCTTCTCCTGCTAGCCCTCGGCGTGGCGGTCGCCGCCGCCCAGTCGCAGCGTGACCCGACACGTACCGAGGTCTGGGATCCGGTGCCCCCCAAGATCGATCCGGGCGACGCCTCGCGAGCCCCATCAGATGCGATCGTGCTGTTCGACGGAACCGACCTGTCGGCATGGACGGGTGGCG
>JADFNY010000341.1 GCA_022563115.1 Acidobacteriota bacterium
TCGCCGCCTCCTTCGAGGATGTCATTGTGGGCGCCGGAATGGATCGCCAGCCCGATGACATCGACATCCTCTTCGACGGCGGATTGCACAACCATCTCGGGGGTCTGGCGGAGCCCGGCGTAGATAACCTCCATTCCGGCGTCCCGCAACGCACGGGCCACTATCTTGGCGCCGCGGTCATGGCCGTCCAGACCGGGTTTCGCAACCAACACTCGAATGGGCTTTGGGGACGCTTTGTCACTCAATGGCAAGACCGGTTCGGGTCGCGGTGTTGCAGCGACCGTTCAAAAAATCGGTTGTTCCTGATACTCCCCGAACACCTCCCGCATGGCGCCGCAGATCTCACCCACGGTAGCGTATCCGTGCACGGCTTCGAGAATCGCGGGCATGAGATTGTCGTCGCTGCTGGCGGCGCCTCGAACGCGTTCGAGGGCGCGTTCCACCGCCCCGGCGTCGCGGCGCTGGCGCAACCCCGCCAGGCGCTCAACCTGCTTCTCCTCGATTGAATCATCAATGTAGAGATAGTCGATCGGCTCGCCCATCTCTTCGATGAAGGCGTTCTGCCCCACGATAATGCGGTCGTTGCCCTCGATTTCCTTCTGGTACTGGTAGGCCGCCTCCTGGATCTCGCGCTGCGGATATCCGTTGTCGATCGCCGCAACCATGCCGCCCAACTCGTCGATTTTGGCGAAGATCTCCTCGGCCTCTTGCTCCATGTCGGCGGTCAACGACTCGACGTAATACGAACCGCCCAGCGGATCGACCGTGTTGGCGACGCCGCTCTCGTGGGCGATTACCTGCTGGGTCCGCAGTGCGATGATGGCATGTTCTTCGGTGGGTAACGCGATCGTCTCGTCGAGCGCGTTGGTGTGCAGTGACTGGGTGCCGCCCATGACGGCGGTGAGTGCCTGTATCGTCACCCGCATCACGTTGTTGCGCGGCTGGCGGTCGAGCAGCGTGCAACCGGCGGTCTGGGTATGAAAACGCATCCACCAGGAGCGCGGCGACTTGGCACCGTAACGGTCGCGCATGTAACGGGCCCACAGCTTGCGCGCCGCCCGGTACTTGGCAACCTCTTCGAACAGGTCGTTGTGGGCGTTGAAGAAAAAAGACAGCCGCGGCGCGAAGGCGTCGATGTCGAGGCCTCGATCGAGCCCGACCTGGATGTATTCCATGCCGTCGCGCAGGGTAAAGGCGAGCTCTTGCACCGCCGTCGAACCGGCCTCGCGGATGTGGTAGCCGGAAACGCTCACCCAGTTCCAGCGCGGCAATTCGGCGGTACACCACTCGATGATGTCGCCCATGATCCGCATCGTCGGCCGGGGCGGAAACACGAAGGTCTTCTGGGCAATGAACTCCTTGAGGACGTCATTCTGGATCGTTCCCGCCAATACCTTGCGATCGATGCCTTTCTTCTCGCCCACGGCGACGTACATGCAGAGCAGCACACAGGCTGGATGGTTGATCGTCATCGAGGTGGTGACTTGGTCGAGGGGTATCCGGTCGAACAGCGTCTCCATGTCGGCCAGCGAGTCGACAGCTACCCCCTGCTTGCCGACCTCGCCGCGGGCAATAGGGTCATCCGAATCACGACCGACCAGGGTCGGGTGATGGAAGGCGACCGAGAGGCCGGTCTGGCCCGACTCGAGTAGCCTCCGGTAGCGCTCGTTAGAGTCCTCGGCGGTTCCGAAGCCGGCAAACTGCCGCATCGTCCAGAACTTGCCCCGATAGCCGGTCGGGTGGATGCCGCGGGTATACGGGAACTCACCCGGGTAGCCGATATCCGCGTCGTGCTCGAGATTGCGGTCAGCGAGATCTTGGCGCGTGTAGAGCGCCTCGACCGGCCGGCTCGATGCCGTAATGAACGGCACGTCGCGCTCCGGACGCTGGCGGGTGCTGGGTTCGAAGGTCTGCTTCTGCCAGCGCGCCTTGCCGTTCGCGGCGCCGTCGTCGTCGACACCGGCCTCGGGCGCCGCCGCCGCTTCACGGTCGGCGCCTGGAGCCTGCGCTAGGACCGGCTTATCGGCCATCGAATGTGCTCCGCATGTGGTTGTTTCGACAAGGATTCGCGCGGAATCTCGGCAGCGTTGCACGCCATCAGCCGCCGGGCGCGAGCGCATGTAATTATCCCACACGCGGCGGCGTGCGGCTACGCGCGCGGAGAACGAACATACCCCTGACTGCGACCTAGCCCGTCAACCCGCCGCAGCGATGAGCTGCCGGGCAATCACCAGCCGCTGGATCTCCGAAGTGCCTTCGTAGATCGTCGTCACGCGGGCGTCACGATAGAGCCTCTCGACCGGGTAATCGGTCACGTAGCCGTAGCCACCGTGCATCTGAACCGCTTGATAGCTGACCCGGTTGGCCATCTCCGAAGCAAACAACTTCGCCGAAGAAGCCGCCATCGTATCGGGCTCACCGTGGTCCCGCAGCCATGCGGCCCGCAGGTACAGCAGCCGAGCCGCCCGAATATGGGTCGCCATTGTCGCAAGCTCGCCCTGGAGCCCGGCAAAGCGACCGATCGGGCCACCGAACGCCTGCCGCTCGACGACGTAGCTGAGGGTCAGCTCGAGCGCCGCGTGGGCGATCCCGACCGCCTGGGCAGCGATGCCGGCGCGGCCGCCATCGAGGCTCCTGAGCGCGACGTCAAGGCCTTGGCCCTCCTCTCCCACCATCCATTCGCCCGGCACCCGGCATTCGTCGAAGGCCACCTGATTGGTTCGCGACGAACGAATCCCGAGCTTGTCCTCCTCGTGGACGATAGCGACCCCCGGATGATCGGCGGGTACCACGAAGGCACTCAGCCGTCCCCGGGACGCATCCGGATCGGTAACCGCAAACACCAGCATGGCGCCGCACACCGCACCGTTCGTTACCCAAGCCTTGGCGCCGGTGAGGACGAAATCATCGCCGTCGCGCCGCGCAGACGTCTTCAGCGCCGCGGCGTCCGAGCCGACTTCCGGTTCGGAGAGACAGAATGCTCCCAGCCACTCGCCGCCGGCGCACGGCCGCAGGAACCGCGCCTTTTGCGCCGCTGTTCCGTAGCGCTGCAGCGGCGCGCAAAACAACGAGTTGGTAACGCTGATCGCCACGCAGGTCGATGCGTCGCCGCGGGCGAGCTCCTCGAGGGCGAGACAATACCCGCTGAGATCCAGTCCGGCGCCACCGTTGTCCTCGTCGACGGTCATGCCGAAGAGCCCGAGCTCGCCGAGCTTCTCGAAGACTTCGGTCGGGAAGCGTTTGTCGCGGTCCCACTCGGCGGCGTTCGGGGTGACTTCGGCGGCGACGAACTCGCGCACCATGTCGCGAACCATGCGCTGGTCGTCGGTCAGGTTCCAGTTCATGCCGCCAAGCTCACGCCCAGTGCTCAACCGGAGCCCTCACACTTTCACCACGGCCTGCTGACGCCTTCGAACAGGTCGGGAAGCAGCTCGCGAGCGACGGCGAGGCGCTGCGACTCGGCGGCGCCGTGATGGACCTCCATGGCCTTGGCGTCGCGATACAAGCGTTCGACGCCGGCGCCGCGCTCATTGCCCGCGGTTCCGAAGATCTGCACCGCGCTACGGCTGGCGCGGACGGCTGCATCGGCGGCCAGCAACCGCGCCATCGCCGCCGCCTCGCGCAGCTCGTCAGGGTTCGTTCGCGAGGCCGCATACCAGGTCAATAAACGTGCCGCCTCGGTCTCGGTCGCCATGTCGGCCAGCATCCACTGCACCGACTGTTCCCGGTCGAGGCCGTCATCGGATGCGGTGGCATACGCGGTGGAGGCGTCGAGCGCCGCCCGCCCGATCCCGACGCTCACGGCCGCGTGCCCGATGCGGGCGCCGTCTGCTGCCGCAGCAAGCGCCAGGGCCACATCCCCGGCGGTGAGCGTTGATGCAGCCGGCACCCGGGCGCCGCTGAACTCGATCGTCGCCAGGCCGGCACCGTTCAAGCCCAACTTTGCCGCTTCTGGGCCGATCGTGACGCCGTCGCTAGGCGCTTCAACGACGGCGACCATCAGGGTGTCCCTCGCCTGAACCGGCACCACCAGCAGATCGGCGAGCGTCGAGCCGGCGACGGCACGCGCCGTTCCGTGGAGACGCAAGCCGTCTGCCTCCAGCGTCGCGCGGGCACCGGCACCGGGCGCGTCCAGAAGCGATCCACCACCGTCGACCGCCAGCGCCACCAGCGTCGCCCCCGTTGCAACTGCAGGCAACCATTCCTGTTTCTGCGCGTCGCTGCCGAGGACATCGATCAACGACCCGGCCACCAAGTGACCGACAACGACGACCCCGACGCTGGCGCTTACCGCCCCGATCTCCTCGCAGGCAAGGGCGAGCTCGAGCGGGCCGCCCCCTCCGCCCCCGTAGGCCTCCGGGCTACAGACGCCC
>JADFNY010000342.1 GCA_022563115.1 Acidobacteriota bacterium
GATCTCTCCCTTGGCGACGGTCAACGAGAGCTCGTCGACGGCGGTGAAGCCCTCGTAGTTCTTGACCAGCTTCTCGATTTCAATCATGGGGCCGGATTCTAACCGTTGTCGGCTCGTACTACCCGCGTGGCGCGTCTTCTTGCCCGGTTCATCTCTCCGCGAGCAGCGGCCAGATGGCCGGGTCCTCGCTGCCGAGGACCCAGACCGAGATCCCATGCAAGCCTGGATACTCGGCGAGCAGGTCGAGCTTGCGTGCGAACGAGCGAGCGTCTTCGCGGAAAATCCAGTCGAAGGTCACGTTGCGCTGCCAGAAGGTGTAGTAGACGCCTTGCTCCGGGAGCCAGATCCACTCGGCGCCGCCGCGGGCGGCGAGCTCGTTGGCGCACTGGAACGAGCGAGAACCCGGTCCATCATGTCGCGCATCCACGGCAGTCCGGCCACCGGACCGGGCGTTGTGCCCCCGGCGTGCTGCGCGTACGTCATCCACGAGACGAAGTCGCCGTCGTTGCGCATGTAAAAGAGCGTTTCGAACGACCGCGTGCTCGTCGTCGCACGTTGTGCGGCCTCCTTCGTTGTCCGATCGTGCCGACAAGATATACGGTTCGTGTTGTAGCAGGGTGCTGAAGAATTCCCGTGGGCCCCGGGAGTCCTTCAGCACCCTGCTTGAACCCGTACGCGCCCGGCTCTTGCGGGCACAACGAACTCGAGAGGATCGACCGATGAGAGAATTCCGACGATGGTGTGGGCGTGGTTCAGTGGTCGTGGCGGCCGGCCTGGTCGTGGCGCTGGCGTCGTTGGCTCAGGGCGCCCCGGCACAGCAGATGCACCGCCTCGAGGCCGGCCCATCGACGGTGGCGTTCGGCTACTACTGGTCCGAGGCCGAGCCGGTGCTGCGCATCGCGTCGGGGGACATCATCGATGTCGATACGATGCTGACCTCGAACCCGAATCGTCTCGAGGCAATGGGGCTGCCGCCAGATCAGGTGCAGCAGTCGCTGCGTGACATCTACGAGCAGGTTCCGCGGGAAGACCGCGGGCCGGGCGGGCACATCCTGACCGGCCCGGTGTACGTCGAGGGCGCCGAGCCCGGCGACGTGCTGCAGGTCGACGTCCTGGAAATCGATCTGCCGATCGCCTACGGCTACAACGGTTGCAGTGGGTTCACGCGCGAAAACTGCCCCGAAAAGCGCGCCGACCGGTCGCGCTTGTTCTGGTTCGATGTCGACAGCATGACAACGGATTTCGCCCCCGGCATCGTCATCCCGCTGCGGCCGTTTTTCGGCAGCATGGGGGTTGCGCCACCCCCGGACGCCGGCCGCTGGAGCAGCGTGCCTCCGTGGATCCACGCCGGCAACATCGACAACAAGGAGCTGGTCGCCGGCACGACGCTGTACATCCCTGTTTGGGTACCGGGTGCGCTTTTCGAGATCGGTGACGGCCACGCGGCGCAGGGCGATGGCGAAGTCGACCAGACCGCCATCGAGACGTCGCTGCGCGGGCGCCTGCGCCTGACGGTGCGCAAGGACATGAGCCTGGAGTGGCCGGTGGCCGAGACCGATACCCACTGGATCACGATGGGGTCCGATGAGGACCTCACCGAGGCCACCCGCATCGCCATCGACCAGACGATCGTCTTCCTCGGAGACCGCTTCGGGCTTCCGCGCGGCGAGGCCTACCGGCTGATCAGCCTGGCGATCGACCTCCGCATCACCCAGCTCGTCGACCAGAAGGTCGGTGTGCACGCCATGATCCCCAAGGCGATCTTCAGGCGGGAGCGATAAGGCAGCGTCTGCGGCGTTGCGCTTGGTCGGGCCCGCTCGACGTACTAGCTGGTACACCTTCGCGGGCCCTCACTGCGCGCGCCTTGCATCCACGGCCTTTCCCGCCCCCTCAGGCCGCGGTGCCCAGTAGGTGCTCGAGCTCATCGACGATGCGGGCGGTGGCGTTCGGTTTCGCGTTTTGGCGGGCTTGGGCGCCCATCTGGACGTAGCGATCGGGATTCTTCGCTAGCTCGGTGAGGGTCGCGGCGAGGGTGGGGCCGTCTAGGTTTGCTTCCTCGATGACGATGGCGGCGCCTTCGCGTTGAAGCGCCTCGGCGTTGTGGTGCTGGTGGCCGCCGGCGAGTTGAAGCGGCACGAGGACGGCGCCGCGGCCGGCGGCGGCGAGTTCGGCGCAGGTGGTGGCGCCGGCACGGGAGACGACAATGTGGCAGCGGGCGTATTCCTCGCCCATGGTCGGCAGGTAGGGTTCGACGCGCGCCAGAATGTTCGATTCGGCGTAGGCGGTGCGCACGCGGTCGAGGTCGTTGGGGCCGGTTTGGTGGGTTATCTCGACGGCGCCGTTGGGGAGATGGGGCAAGGCGGCGACCATGGCGTCGTTGAGCGCACGGGATCCTTGGCTGCCGCCGAACAGCAGCACATGCATCGGCGCTCGGGTGCCGAGGTCGGTCGCCCCTTCGTCGGTGGAGGGGTCGTTGCCCGCGGCCGCGCCCGCGATTGCCGCCGCAGGTTCCACGTCCGGCACCGCGGCGATCTCCGGCCGAATCGGGTTGCCGGCGACGAACGCCTTGCCACGGAAGTGTTGGGCGGTGTCCTCCCAGGCAACGGCCGCCCGGTCGACGAATCGGGCCAGCCACTTGTTGGCGAGACCCGGGTCGTAGTTGGGTTCGAGGATGAGCGTCGGGATTCCCTGCCGCGCCGCCGACAGCAATAGCGGTCCCGAGATGTAACCGCCGACGCCGACCACCGCATCGGGCCGAACCTTTTTCAGAAGACGACGGGCATCGGACAGGGCAGGGAAGAGGGCGAATGCCGCCTTGGCCTTGCGCAGCAACGAGCCGCCGCGCAGCGGCTCAGCGCGCAGCATATGCACCTCGAAGCCGGCGTCGCCGATGATCCTGCCCTCGAGACCGCGTTCGGTACCCACGAACGAGATCTCGGCATCGGCGTGCCGGGCGGCGAATTCTCGCGCCACCGCTAGCCCCGGATAGATGTGTCCCCCGGTGCCACCCGCGGCGATCAGCAAACGTGTCATCTGCAAGTCGTTGCCCCCTCCAAAGAAGGGTACAATCTGTGGCGCAGGCCGACCTCCTCGAGGAGTCCCTTAGTGAACGAAAAACTGCCCCTCCGCGCCGGCCTGTGGGTTCTTCTCTGTACCCTTGTTTTCGGCCCGACATTCGCTCCAGCAGCCGTTGCGCCGAGCCTAGCCGACCCGACCCTGCCCAGCGCCTCGGTTTGGGAGTCGAACCAGGCCGCGACCGCAGACGCGACGCAAGCCGGCGACGGCGACAACAACGAATCGGTCCTGCTGTCGCGCGTCCGCCAGCTTACCTTCGACGGGCCGCGCGCCGGCGAAGGGTACTTTTCACCCGACGGCACCCGCCTGACCCTGATGAGCGAGCGCGAGCCGGGAAACCCTTTCTATCAGATCTACGTGCTCGATCTGGCGATGGGCGACGTGCGGCGCATCTCGCCGGGGATCGGCAAGACGACGTGCTCATTTTTCCAACCGAGAACCGGGGCGGTCATCTTCTCATCGACGCACCACGACCCCCGTTCCGAAGAGTTGCAGCGGCAGGAGCTCGAGTTTCGGGCCAGCGGGCAGGAACGTCGCTACGCCTGGGACTACGACCCCGAGATGGAGGTCTACATCGCGCCGGGGCCGGCCGTTGCCGCGGCTGGACCCGACGGAGTGGTCGATCCGGACGCCTTGATACGGCTGACCGACGCGCGTGGCTATGATGCCGAGGGGAGCGTCTCGCCCGACGGCGAGTGGATCGTGTTCTCGTCGAACCGGCAGGCGTACGATCACGAGCTGAGCGACGAAGAGCAGGCCTTACTCGAGTTCGACCCCGCCTATTTCGCCGAGATCTACGTCATGCGCCCGGACGGATCCGATCAAACGCGGCTGACCGACGTGGCCGGTTACGACGGCGGTCCGTTCTTCTTCCCCGACGGTTCGCGCATCATCTGGCGGCGGTTCACCGAGGACGGGCTGATGGCCGATGTCTGGAGCATGCGGCTGGACGGCAGCGACCAGCGTCGGCTCACTGATTTCGGCTCCTTGAGCTGGGCGCCGTACGTGCACCCGTCGGGTGAGTACATCTTCTTTTCGAGCAACAAGCTAGGCTTCACCAACTTCGAGATCTACATGGTTGACGTCGAAGGTACCAAGGAGCCGGTGAGGGTGACGACGACCGACGGGTTCGACGGTCTTCCGGTTCCGTCACCCGACGGCACCCAGCTGGCGTTCACGTCGAGCCGCAACAGCGACAGCGGCCGCGGATCGGGCCAGATCTTCATGGCCGACTGGAATCACGAGAGAGCGCTCGAGTTGCTAGATGCGGCGCCGTTGCGCGCAAGGTAG
>JADFNY010000031.1 GCA_022563115.1 Acidobacteriota bacterium
ACATCATGAAGATCCTCGGCCGCGCCCAGGAGGCGGGCGTGCGCATCTTCACCATGCCGGCGACGGTCCGAGGCGCCGGTGACAGCTGGATCGAGACCATTGACCTACCGGAGGGTATCCGCGAGCAGGAGCCAGTATTGGCGACCGTGCAGGTCTTTTCCCGGGTCGCCGCGACGGCGACCGTCGAGCTGCTCGGCGGCGACGCCGTGCTGGAGACGAAAGAGGTCGACCTGCAGCCGGGCCTCAACCCGATCGACTTCGAAGTCCGGCTCACAGGCGAGGGCCCGGTGACGATCACCGGCCGCCTGCGGACCGCTAACGATCCGTTTCCGCAGAACGACGTGCTGCTCCAGTCGATCACCGTCGGCCCCAGGCCCCGCGTCCTGTACATCGAGGGCCGCGCCACCAGTGCCCACTACCTGTACGACGCCCTGACCGGCGAGGGGATGGAGGTCGAGCTCGGCCAAGCTCGCGACCTGCCGACGTCGCCCGAAGACTACGAGCAATACGACCTTGTCCTGATCAGCGATGTGCCGAGCAGCCGCCTGAACGATGCCCAGATGCTGTCGATCCTCATCTGGGTCCGTGACTCGGGCGGCGGGTTCATCTTCGCCGCCGGCGAATCGAGCTACGGCGAGGAGGGCTACTCGGATACCCCGATCGAGGAGACGCTGCCGATCTGGTTCCGGGTCAACGAGCAGCGCAAAGATCTGGCGCTGGTCATCGTCATGGACAAGTCGTTCAGCATGGTCGGCCCCAAGATCGAGCTGTCGAAGGAGGCCGCCAAGGCGGCGCTCGCGCTGCTCGAATCGACCCAGCGCTTCGGGGTCGTCACCTTCGACCACAGCCCCTACTGGACGGTGCCGCTTCAAATGGCGACCAACAAGGAACGGATCAACGAGTACATCAGCAGCATCATCGCCTCGGCCCACACCAACATCTATCCGGCGCTCGAAACGGCCTACGAAACGCTCGCCGAGACCGAGGCGGAGGTGCGCCATGTGATCCTCCTTTCGGATGGCAAGACCTACCCGGACGACTACGAGACGCTACTGAACCGCATGGCCGAGGCCGAGATCACGGTCTCGACCGTCGCGGTGGGAGAGGAGGCCGACCGCGAGCTGCTGGGCAACATCGCCGAGTGGGGCAACGGTCGCAGCTACTTCATCCGTGACGCCCAGCGGGTGCCGCAGATCTTCATCGAGGAGACCCAGATCGCCGCGCAGGCGACGCTGATCGAAGAGCCCGTCGAGACCAAGATCACGAGCCCGGTCGAGGCCTTCACCGGCATCGACCTGGCGGGCGCACCGAGCTTGAGGGGCTACGTGAGCACGCAGGCGAAGGACACCGCCGAGGTTCTCCTCGAGTCCGACGCCGAGGCGCCGATCCTGGCGCGTTGGCACTATGGTCTCGGCAAGGCGGCCGTATTCACATCGGACGTGAAGAACCGCTGGGCAGCCGATTGGATCGAGTGGGAAGGCTACGGCAAGTTCTGGTCGCAGCTCGTGCGCGAGACGATGCAGCGCGACAACGGAGACGAGATCGACTTCGTGGTCGAGCGCGTCGGTGACGAGGCGGTGGTGACGGTGAGCGCGGTGACCGAAGAGGGCACGTTCCGCACGGGCCTGGAGCCGCGCCTCGAAGTCATCGAGCCGGGCGGCGCCGGCGTGGTGCTCCAGGTCGACCAGGTGGGACCGGGCACCTATCAGGCTAAGTACCCGCTGCACACCTCGCCCGACTTCCCGTACCTGTTCCGGCTCTCCGCCGACGATCTCGACCCCCAATCGCGTGAGCTCTTCTACGCGTACGCCGACGAGCATCGCCTTTATCCGCCGAACACCGAGCTGCTGGTAGCGGTCTCCGAACAGACCGGCGGCAAGGTGCTGCCCGAGCCCGAGGAGATCTTCGACGACTACGGCGAGTCGGCTTCGGTACCCACCCCGCTGTGGCCGTTTTTCGCCGCCCTGGGGCTTCTCGGCTACCTGCTCGACATCGCGATGCGCCGGGCGCCTTGGTTCTGGAGGCGCTTTGCCTCCACTCCCGCAGGAGCACCCCGCTGAGAAATGCGGGCTCTAGCCAAACGGGTTCTGCTCGCCCTCGGCGGATGCCACCGCGGCTGACGTTGACGGTTGTCCCGATTGCCGGTTTCGTTCCCGCGGTCCCGATCGCGACGTTGAGGCGGAGGTCGAAGGCGACGTTGACGAGCGGATAGGCGCGGTGGTCCTCTCGACATCCACTCACCAGCCGTTTCCCGGACTGCTCGGCGCACCGTACTTCAGGATGCTGACGAGGGCGCGTCCGGGTGCCTCGATGGTGGCGATGTAGAGATTGTCGTACTCCCAGGCCTCTTCAATTGGGGCTCTCTTAGAAATCGTGTGGGTAGAAGGAGCTGAGAAGGCCCCGGACACGATTGTCGGTAGGCGGTAGAGTCAGCGGCTTCTTGGTCAGAGAGCAAGGCGTCGCGACGGGGTTCAGCGGCGCTGGAACCAATTACTGATCGCGACCTCGATGTCGGCGATCATGATACCGACCGGCATGCCGTTGGGGGCCCCGCCGGCGAGCGACGGAACGTGCCAGATGTTGAGGCTGGCGCGAGGGTTGACTTTGATGGCGTTGGTTACGACGGTGCCCGCAATGTTGGCGGGCGATTCGACCCGCAGCCTTTTCTCGGCGAACACGGTAGCGAGTATCTGGATATTGGAGTCGCTCGTTCCAGGCGGCTCGCCCCGGCCCCGCCCGCGCCCGCGCCCGCGCCCGCGCCCGCCGACAATGATCTCGTCGGAAGCGATCAGTCCGAGGTTGCCGTCGACCTCGGAATCGAGGTCCGGCCCATCGTGGAGGTAGGAGCCCGCCGGGTAGACGTCCTTGGTGATCTCGATGTCATTGGTTGCCCAGAGCACGCCGGTGCCATCGTAGTTGATAGCCGCAAGAGTGTCGCCGCCCGGGATCGAGGGGTCGCCGAAGTAGATGGTGCCGTAGATCTTCACGATGCCATCGATCGTCAGCGTCTCGGTGCTCGGGTCCCACGAAACCGCGCCATTGCCCGCCGGGTCTACAAGGTCGAAGGCGGCCATCGCGCTGCTGATCGTCAGATCGCCGCCGGTGATCGGCTGATACGAATTGGCGTCGAGAAAGTCGGTGAAGGTCGGGTAGTCGATCCCCGTGTTCGGGTCGGTGTAGGCGGCATACAAGCTCGGGAAGACGAGATCGTCGGCGAGGTCCGAGCTCGACACGATATCGGCGTAGATGTTGTCGGTGTACGGGCCGATGGAGGCGTCGGTGTACACGCCGTCGAGCGTTTCCTTGTAACCGTCGCCGGTGGCGTCGGGTTCGCCGAGCTGCCCCCCGAAACGGCTCATCAGCGTCGTGACGTCTTTCAAGCGCAACTCGGCGCCCAGGTTCTCGACCGTCTCGCCGTTGGAGTCGAACGTGTCGAGCGGTGGCAGCTTGGCAGACAGCGAGCTGAGCGCAGACGCTCCGTCGATGCCGTTGTAGTTGTTGACGATCGAAGATCCGTTGGTCATGTCGAGGCGGGTGCCGTTCCCACTCGGCACGCCGATAGCCACCACGGTCCCCGCAATGCGCACCGGTCCGCCGCGTATCAGCTCACCGCCGCCGTCACCGGCGCCGAGAAAGGCACCGGTGCTGTAGGGGCTCGAGTCGGTCAACTCTATGGCCACCACGCCGTCGATGGTGGCGTTCGCAGGGGTCGCGACGCTGCCATCGAAACCGGTCGAGCGGACGCGGATGTTCACCACCGGCGTGCCGTTCTCAATGGTAACCGTGGGTGGCAACCAGATCGTGCGCGTGAAGCTGCCGGTGCCCAGCGCCGATGCACCGCCCAGGTCGTACGGCGTTCCCGGATATGGGTTCGGACTCAGGCTCGCCGGGCCCAGCGTGAACCCATTGATGACGGTGCCCGTGGCGTCGGGGAACGGTGTCGGAACCGACGGCGGCATCGTTCCCACATTGAGCCAGTTGACGAGCCAGTTGTCGGTGGGATCGGCGTAGTAGTCGGCGCGCAAATCCGCGGCCGACGCCTGCAAACCGGAGTCGGCGAGGTTGAGCGCCATGATGCTCGAGCGGTAGTTCGAGCTCAGGGTGTAATCGACCTGCCCCATGTTGACGATCGCCGTGCCGAGGATCGATACGACCAGAAGAATCAACACGGTCACGAGCAGGGCAGCACCCGATTCGCTGCTCGATATCTCGAGCGTAGACGGCACCGGGCAGCCGCGTCGCGGGCTGGGCTGCGTGGCCATGCGAAGATCGTAACAAGCCCACAAACGACTCCGAACCCCTGTGCTCCAACCCATATACATATAAATACGTATATACAACTGGGCACCAGTAGCCGTCGGAGGCTACTTTGGCACACGGCCGCACACCGACTCCCTCCCGTTTGGATCGATCACGAACGCTTTCTTGAAACTCCGACGGCTTTTGGGCCGCGGGGGGCAGCCGGCAGCCATGGTGTCGCTGGCAGATCGCACCCAGCAGCGGCTCGGCGCTTATGCGACTGCAACTGGCGCACAACAAGCCCGCCCAGGTTGCCGTCGTGGCTGTAGCCCGCGAGCTCGCCGGGTTCGTTTGGGCGGCGCTGGTGCAGTATCCCCACCAAAACCAACGGAAACGACACGTTGAGCGGGTCAGCCGCTGCGAGGCGAAATGGCGATCAGCGGCGGTGAAACCAGTCGACGATCGAGAGGTCGATACTCGAGAGATTTTGCGAGGTCGGGAGCCCGAACGGAGCAAGCTGCGCGAGTGCGGGCACGTGCCAGACCTGTATCAGGTTGGTGCCGGAGCCGTCGAAGAAACCGGTGACCACCGACCCGGCGATGTTGGCCGGGTTTCTGACGGTGACCCTCTCTTCGGCGAAAAGGGTCGCGATGACTCGTGTATTCGCGCCGCCTCCCGATTGGATGACAATCTCGTTCGATGCGACAAGGCCCAGGTTTCCATCCACGAGGGAGTCGATATCCGGGCCGTCCTGGAGGTACTGGCCGACCGGGTAGACGTCGGTGCGGATCTCGATCGTGTCGGTCGCCCAAATGACCCCGGTGCCCTTGTACTTGATCGCCGAAACGGTGCCTGCGCCCGATCCGACCTCGCCGAGCGTAACCAACCCGTTGACCTTGATCACCCCTTCGATGGTCAGCACTTCGGAGGCGGCGTCCCAGGCGATGCTTCCCTTGCCGCGCGGGTCGAGGTAGAGAAACGAGGCCGTGTCGTTCTCGATGACGAGGTCGCCGCCGAGGGCCGGCACAAAGGCGACCGAGTCGAGGAAAGCGGCGAAGCTCGCGTACGGAGCGCCGTTGGAACCGACATAGGGGTCGTGGAGACTGGGGAAGGAGATATCGTTGCCGAGGTCGTAGTCCCCGATAACATCGGCGTACACGGTGGCGTTTGGTCCGGGGGGGTCGTCGGTGTAGACCGCGTCGAGCGTCTCCTTGTACCCGTCGCCGGCGATGTCGGCCTCGCCGAGGGAGGCCTGTCCGC
This sequence comes from Acidobacteriota bacterium, assembly GCA_022563115.1. Lineage (GTDB taxonomy): Bacteria > Acidobacteriota > UBA890 > UBA890 > UBA890 > UBA890. Next base: position 5,500 of record JADFNY010000031.1, read on the forward strand.
CCATTTGCAACGTGGCGTCTTTGATCCTGAGGACCGTTTCCAGCGTCTGAACGCTTTCGCCGTTGAAATCCACCAGCTCGAGCCCGGGGAGCTTCGAGGCCAGCGACCCGAGTCCGGTCACCGGGTCGTCGATTCCGGCGTAGTTGTTGACGATCTTTGAACTCCCTTGCATCTGGAACTTCGTTTGCCCCTCGCCGGTCACGAGCACCGAGCCCGCGATACGGAGGTTGTTTCCCTTGATCACATCTCCGCCGTTCCTGCCGGAACCGAAAAACATCCCGGTGCTGTAGGGGCTTGCCTCGACGAGCTCGATGCGGACGACGGCGTCGATGGTCGTCTGCGCCGGAGTTCCCTGGTTGGCGTTGGTGCCGACGGCGCGCACGCGAAGGTTCACCTTGGTTGCCGCGCCGCTGAAATCGATCGTCGGGGGCAACCAGATGATCCGCGTGTAGGAGCCGCTGCCGAGGCTCTGCGGGCCGCCGAGCGCATACGGCGTCCCCGGATAGGGGTTTGGCGAGGGAGACGCCGGCGACAACGAGAACCCGCCAATCGTCATGCCCAGCGGATCGGGGAACGGATCGAGAACAGCCGGCGGCGTCGCGCCCATGTCGACCCAGTTGACCAACCAGTTGTCCCACAGGTCGGCGTAGTAGTCAGCGCGAAGGTCGGCTGCCGCCGACTGGAGTCCGGACTCGGCGAGGTGAAAGGACGCCATGCTCGAGCGGTAGTTGCCGCTGAGGGCGATGTCGACGCTCCCGAGGCTCACGATCTTGGCGCCCAGCAGCGACACGACGAGCAGGATCAGCACCGTAATCAGCAGCGCCGCACCGTCAGACGAGCGCACGTCAATCGTCGATCGTGCTTGCTTCGTCATCGTTTCATGGTGTCAACTCTAGTTTTGGCTGCGGTTGGATAGAATTGAAGGAGCAAACGTGGCCGTTATCAACCTCTCGTAGGTTCCGATGAGACAACGTGAACCTCCGCTCCCGAGCTGTCGCCCTGCACCGTGCGAGACCGGCTTCACGCTGGTCGAAACGCTGGTGGCGATGTTTGTCACGACCCTCATCCTTCTATCGGTCGCACAGCTCATGATTACGAGCTTGTACGTACATCGTAGCGCCACCGACCTGACCGAAACTACCGCTTTGTCGTCGGAGCGCCTGGAGCAGATGCGAAACACGCAATACGACCTCTTGTTGCCCGGAGGCTCGATTGCGGTCAACGCGGCGGGCTTTTGGGAGAACCTCGACATCAACGGCGACGGCGTCAACGACTACGCCCGCCGCTGGGAAGTCCTCGACCTCGGCGATCGCAAGGAAATCCGGGTGCGAACGATGTCGCTGCTGAGCACCATGGGGCCGCCGAAGGAGACGACCCTCCACCAGCTGGTGGCGCCGGAATGAGAGCGCGACCCGCGGCGGGTTGCCCGCAGGGCGGGGTCCGAGGGGCGGCCGGCTACAGCTTGCTCGAGCTGCTGGTCTCCTTGCTGATCGTGACCTTGTTGCTCGGTGGCCTGTATGCGGTCCTGTTTCAGACTCAGACGAGCTTCGAGGCCCAGCAGATAGCGATGACGCTGCGCCAGGAGGCCCGCATCGTGATGAACGGGCTGACCATCGAGCTGCGCATGGTGGGTTTCGACATCGGCAACCTCACCGAGTTCATTACCGACGCCGACACCGGTCGCCTGGCGTTCGTCTCCGACATCGACGGCGGCAGCGCTGAGCCGCCGTGCGACGCCACGATCGAGGGGGCTCCGGATGGGGGCGCCGAGCGCATCACCTATCGGGTCTTCGGCGGCGAGCTTCTACGCAGCGTCGACTGCTGGAACGGCTCCGCATGGAGCGCCGACTCCACCGATTTGCCGATCGCCCGCAACGTGCTGAGCGTCCGGCCGTTGTTTCGCTACTTCGACGCCGACGATGTCGAGATCATCGCCGGGGCCGGCGGGTTGACAGCGGCCCAGCGCAGCCAAGTGCGCTCGATCGGCATCGAGATCGAGCTCGAGGATCCCACCGTGGTTCCCGGCAAGCCCAACGCGAGCTTTTTGGTGCGCACCCGCGTTACACTGCGCAACATCGAGTAATAGCAGGCCGTGGCGCAAGCGTGATGGGTGTGGCTGCCACGGTCTGCTAGCGACGCCGGGCTCGCCGGCGGAACCCACGGCCTACTAACAGGGTGCTGATGTCGGATCGGCTGGCGATTCTCATCGGTAACGGACGGTTCGAGAACGATCCGGACCTTCCCGTGCTGTTCGGACCGCGCCACGACGTGTCGTCGCTCGGCCAGGTCCTCGGCGACCCGGATATCGGCAACTTTATCGTCTTCGAGCACCTCGATCGAGACAGCAAGGTCCTCGTATCGGAGCTCGAGAGGCTGTTCTCGATCAGCAACGCGGACGCCACCGTCTTGCTGTACTACGGTGGATTCGTGGTCAGCAAACCGGGGAAGGGGCTGTTCCTCTCGACCGCCGACACCAAACTGTCCGCCATCGATGACACCGCCCTGTCGGTCGCGTTCATCAAGAAGCTGCTGCGAGGCTGCGCCGCACGGCACAAGACGGTGATTCTGGATTGCTGCTACGGCGGCCCCGCCGGTCGCGTCGACGAAGCCGACATCGAGGAGGGCCTGCGCCGCATTCGCACCGACGTCGACCCCGACCTGCACCTGATTGCTTCGGCGGCGTCGGTCCAGTCGGCGGAAGCCCGCGAGGTCACAACGGACACCGGCCTCGAGGGGCGGTTGACACGGTGCATCGTCAAAGGGTTATCTACCGGAGCGGCCGACCGCGACGGCGACAACCGAACCGGTGTTCGCGACTTGAACGAGTATCTCGGCATGCGCCTCGGCGCCGACCGCCCGCTGTGGGCTGGGCCGCTCGAGGGCGCCGACCCGGAGATCGTCGCCAACCCCAACCCGATCGAGGGTGTCGACGTCGATTCCTTCGACGCCACGGTCGACGACTCGGAATCCCGCAGCTGGCGATTTCTGCTCACCGTTGGCGGGCTGGTCGTTCTCACCGCCGCGATGGTCGCCGGCGTCATGATGCGCGGAGAGCCGGAACCCGAAACAACGCGGTTGGAGGAGCACTATTCCGGGCCCGGCTTGCCCGCGTCTGCGGCCTCCGTGGCCGAGCTGGACGTGCTGCGGGACATCATCGATCGGACCGGGTGGATCGAGCACACCGAGCCGCTCGATGGCCGCGGGCTGCGCTACCCGAGCGCCGTGACCATCCGTCTCGATCCGGGCAGCCGCAACACCCCCGGCACCATCGATCTGGGACTGAGAGAGTGGGCGCTGATCGATTTCGACAAAGGAATCCACGCCGTCGGCATCGCCTGCGCCGCGGGGCTCAACATCGGCGAGGTGACGGTGGAGACGGTCGACGGCCGCGAGTACACCTTCGACGTACGAACCGATCGGGCCGGAGGCGAGTTTTTCGGCTTCGTGGCTCGTGAACCGATTCGCCGGCTGCGGTTGACCTCGACCTCGGCCCGGTTCATCGCCGAACGCCTCTACTTCTACGCCCGAACCGAACACCGGGTGGTGAGGCCGGGACGGCCGTGATCCGGGCCCGCCCCGGGGTTGCGGTGCCGGTGGCGGCGTCCATAATCAGCCCATGCCTATCGACCGGATGACCGTCGCGCTCGCGGCGCACGTCGCCCAGCTCGATGAAAACGGCACCGCCAAGGGCGCCGAATCTGTGGTTGTCGCCACCCACCCGCCGGTGGGCGGCAGCGGCCCGCGCTTCAACCTCGCGGGCGAGGGCGAGCGCGCCTTCATCCGCATGAACTCGAACTCGTACCTCGGCATGTCGCTGCGGCCCGACATCATCGCCGCCGAGGAGGACGCCGTCGGGCGCTTCGGCGCCGGGCCCGGCGCGGTGCGCTTCATCAGCGGCACCTGCTCGCCGCACGTCGAACTCGAAGCGAAGCTGGCGGCTTTTCACCGGCGCGAGGCTGGCATGATCTTCTCCGCCGCCTACGCGACGATCATGGGCACGATCACGTCGCTGGTAACCAGAGAGACCGTCGTGATCAGCGATGAGCTCAACCACAATTGCATCATTAACGCGGTGCGGCTTTCGCGGCCGCTGGACAAAGGCATCTACTCGCACCTCGATCTGGCCGCGCTCGAAGAGCAGATCGAGGGTGCCAAGGGGCGCGCCAAGCGCGTGCTGGTGATCACCGACGGCATCTTCTCGATGCGCGGCGATCACGCCCCGGTCGACGAAATCATGGACATCGCGGTGCGCCACGATGACGCCTTCGAGGAGAACGTCGTGGTGATCGTCGACGATTCGCACGGCGTCGGCGCCTTCGGGGCGACCGGTCGCGGCACCGAGGAGTACACCGGCTCGACTCCGGTCGACATCCTGGTGGGCACGCTCGGCAAGGCGTTTGGGATCAACGGCGGCTACGTCGTCGGCAACGAAATGCTGGTTCGGTTCTTGCGCGAGAGCGCACCGTTTTACATCTACTCGAATCCGATCACCGCAAGCGAAGCGAGCGCCGCGCTCAAGGCCTTGGAAATCCTCGATTCCGACGAAGGCAGGGCGTTGCTCGACAAACTGCGCGCGCTGACGGCGCGTTTCGAGACCGGCCTGGTCGATCTCGGTTTCGAGGTCATCAGCGGGGAGCACCCGGTCGTGCCGCTGATGGTTCGCGACACCGATCGCACCCGGGCGCTGGTCAAGCACCTGTACGACAACGGCGTGCTCGCCACCGGCCTGGCGTTTCCCGTCGTGCCGCGTGGCGGTGAGGAGATCCGCTTCCAGGTAAACGCCGACCACACCGAAGGCGACATCGACTCGGTGCTGCGGGTGCTGGCGGAGGCGCCCGGGTAGCGGAGTTGCGGCGGCAGCCGCAACAGGGAGACAGCCATGGCGAACGTGCGGCAACCCTCGGTGGCTGGCACGTTTTACCCGGCCGACCCCGGGCGGTTACGCGATCACGTCGACGAAATGCTCGCGCAGGTCGAAAGCGCTGCCACGCCGGTGCCGCGGGCCCTCATTGCGCCCCACGCCGGATACATCTACTCGGGCCCGATCGCCGCCAGCGCGTTCAAGACGCTCGAGGGCGCGTCGCGCCCGATCCGTCGCGTCGTCGTCATCGGCCCCTCGCACTTCGTCCCCTTCGCCGGGGTGGCTCTACCCGAGGCCGAGGCCTTCGAAACGCCGCTCGGCGAGATCGCCCTCGACACCGCCGCCATCGATCGCGTCCGCCGGATCGATCCGATCGTCACCTGGGACGAGCCGCATCGGCGCGAGCACGGCATCGAGGTCGAGCTTCCGTTTCTGCAGACGGTTCTCGGGGACTTCGGGCTCGTGCCGCTGGTCACCGGTCACGCCACCGCCGATCAAGTCGCCGAGATCCTCGATGCCCTGTGGGACGACGACACGCTGGTCGTCGTCAGCTCCGACCTTTCCCACTTCAACGACTACGACACCGCCGCCCGCCTTGACGCCGACACCGCTGACGCGATCGTCGACGGCCGCCCGCAGGATCTCGACGAGGGCAGCGCCTGCGGCCGCCTGGCCATCCAGGGTCTGATGATCGCCGGGCAGCGCCGCGGCCGCGGAATCTCGCTGCTCGACCTGCGCAACTCGGGCGATACCAGCGGGCGCCGCGACGATGTGGTGGGCTACGGGGCGTTCTGCTCGAGCTGAGGCGAGCTGGGGGGAAGGTAGCGGGGAGCAAGCCGGCTCCGTCGTCGTGACCGAAGGCTTCATCGGCGCCACTCCCGCCGGCGTCCCCACGACAATGGGCTTCGAAGCCTCGGACCTGACCGCTTCGCTACTCGGTGCCGCCCTCGAAGCCACCGAGATCCAGATCTGGACCGATGTCCCCGGCATGCTCACAACCGGCCACCCTGCCGTCGTCGACCCCCGGATCGTCCCCCGTCTCACCTTCGATGAAGCCGCCGAACTCGCCCTGTTCGGCGCCAAGGTCCTCCACCCCGACACCATCGCTCCGGCCCGAGAACGGAACATCCCGGTCCGCATCCTGCACTCGAGCAACCCGGATGCCGAGGGAACCTGGATCACCTCGGAGGGCAGCGGGGCAACCGGCGCGAAGTCGATCGCGGTCACCGAGGAGCTGCTATCCGAAAGCGGCGAACGCTTGTCGAAGGCCCTCGGTCTCGAGGGCTCCGGCCGCGACGTGGGCCGGACAAGGCGTGGTTTGTCTGGTGGGGAAGGGGATCGGCGCCGATGACACCTCTCGAGCCCAAATCGGTCGCGTCCTGTCCGGAATCGTCTCCAGGCGGCTCAGCGTTTTCCGGCCCGACGCGATTCCCATAGTGGTTCCTATCGCTGACATTTCGGAGTCTGTGATGAGGCTTCACGAGGAGCTCATCAGCTGAAATAACTAAACTGTTTTTAATTCGAATCGGTCGGAGACAATCGCCTGAGACTCCGTCTTCGCCGCAGGCACACTTGCGGCTTGTGAGCCGGCCGGCGGCGGCTGCGGCCGCTGCGCCCTCGATGATCCCAGCGGCTACGAGCTCGAGCTCAGCGAAAAGCAGGGCGGCTGCCTATGAGGGCGCTTACCAATTCTCTTTGTAGGCGGAGCCTTCCCGCTGGTGGAGGCGGCGCTGGAGCGAGTAAGGGGGCGGTAGCAGGTCGCCGGGCCTCGCTGTGGCAGCGTGCGACGAAACCGGCAAACGGGTACGATTCCCGCATGCTCGAAGCTGTTGCTCGCCGAGCCGAGACTCCCAAAGGCAACCCACGCTGGTATCGGTGCGCTCAGATCACCCTCTGGGCGCTGACGTTCCTGGTGTTCGCGGTGCCGTCGAGTGCCGAGGCTTACGTGGGCCCGGGTGCCGGGATCGCGTTCGTCGGATCGTTTCTGGTCATCCTGACGACGATCTTCTTCTCGTTCCTGTCGATGCTGCTGTGGCCGTTTCGGATGCTGATCCGGGCGATCAAGTACCGGCACGTTCCCAAGCCGTTGGTCAAGCGGTTTATCGTGGTGGGTCTCGACGGCCAGGACCCGAAGCTGACCGACCGGTTCATGAAGGAGGGCAAGCTGCCCAACTTCGCGGCGCTGGCCAAGGAGGGTTGCTACCACCCGCTGCGGACGACGTTCCCGTCGATCTCGCCGGTGGCGTGGTCGTCGTTTTCGACCGGCTCGCACCCGGCGCGCCACAACATCTACGACTTTCTCGATCGCGACCGCCGCACCTACCTGCCGATGCTGTCGTCGGTCAAGATCGGCTCCGTCGACCGGCGGCTGAAGCTCGGCAAGTACCGCATCCCGCTCGGCAAGCCCGAGGTGCGCCTGCTGCGCAAGTCGAAGCCCTTCTGGAAGGTCCTCGGCGAGCACAACATTTGGAGCACCGTGCTGCGGGTGCCGATTACCTTTCCGCCCGACAAGTTCAAGGGGGCACAGCTCTCGGCGATGTGCGTGCCCGATCTGCTCGGCACGCAGGGGACGTTCACCTTCTTCACGACCCGCGAGGGGGGTGAGAACATCAAAGAGGGTGGGATCCGGGTGCGCTTGTCGTCGAACGGCGCCGGCGGGAGCGCCAGCGCCGGCGGGCGGGTTGAAGCAAACAACTTCGTGACCGCCCTCGAGGGACCCGAGAACGACCTCGTCGACGGCAACCCGCCGATGAACATCCCGATCGTTATCAATATCGATCGTTCCGCCAACGTCGCCCGCGTCTCCATCGATGGCGAATGGCACACGCTGGAGCCCGGCAAGCTCACCGACTGGGTCGACATCGCTTTCAAGGCCGCCCCCGGCATCAAGATCCGCGGGATCTGCCGCATGCTGGTCACCGAGATGGACGAGCATTTCGGCCTCTACATCACGCCGATCAGCTTCGATCCGGAGAAGCCGGCGATGCCGGTGTCGCATCCTTCGTACTACTCGACCTACCTGGCCAAGAAGATCGGCAAGTTCTCGACCCTCGGGCTGGCCGAGGATACCTGGGCGCTGAACGAGGGGATCATCGACGACGGTGCCTTCCTGCAGATGACCTACGACATCGACAAGGAGCGCGAGGACATGTTCTTCGTGGCGCTCGACCGGCTGCGCAAGGGCGCGCTGGTGTGCGTGTTCGACGCTACCGACCGTATCCAGCACATGTTCTGGCGCTATCTCGACGACGGACACCCGGCGGCCAAGGCGGCCGCCGCGGCCAACGGCGGCGCCGAGCCCGAGCACAAGGACGCCATCGAGCAGCTCTACATCCACAACGACAAGCTCGTCGGCCGGGTGATGGAGAAGATGGGCGACGGCGACCTGCTGATGGTGTGCTCGGACCACGGCTTCAACTCGTTTCGCCGCGGGGTGAACCTCAACACCTGGTTCCACGAGAACGGCTACCTGCACCTCGAGGACGGCGTCGACGGCACCGCCGAGTGGTTGCGTGGCGTCGACTGGGGCAGAACCAAGGCCTACGCCATCGGCCTGACCGGGATGTTTCTGAACATGGAGGGCCGCGAGGAGAAGGGCATCGTCAAGCCGGGGGCCGAGGCGCAGGCGCTGAAGGACGAGCTGGTCGAAAAGATCAGCGGCCTGATCGACGAGGAAACGGGCGAGGTCGGCGTGCGCGAGCTGTTCGACACCGAGAAGCTGTACAACGGTCCGTATCTGGAGAACGCGCCGGATCTGCTCGTCGGCTACAACGCCGGCTACCGCAGCTCCTGGGACATGGCCACCGGTGTGGTCGCCGGCAACATCTTCGAGGACAACGTCAAGGCATGGAGCGGCGATCACTGCATCGACCCGCGCATCGTCCCCGGCGTGCTGTTCTGTAACCGCAAGATCGACGTCGAGGACCCGGCTTTGATCGACATCGCGCCGACCGTGCTGCAGCAGTTCGGGCTGACGCCGCCGAAGTACATGGACGGCAAGGTGCTGTTCGAGGAGGCTGCCGATGCGTCGGTGTAGCCCCTCTTGGAGGCGACCCACGGTCGTACGCCGAAGACTGGCGCGGGATGCGCCCGTGGTTCGATTCGTGGCGGTCTTCGCCATCGTGTTTGGGGTCGCGGCGGCTGCCTGCGGCGGTGGCGAGCGCAGCTACGACCAGGGCATGATCGTGCTCGGCATCGACGGCATGGACTACGGCCTGACCCGCGAGCTGATCGATGAAGGCCGCCTGCCCAACCTGGCGCGGCTCCAGCAGATGGGAGGCTTCCAGGCGCTTGCTACCTCGGTGCCGCCGCAGAGCCCGGTTGCGTGGTCGAACTTCATCACCGGGTTGGACTCCGGCGGCCATGGTATTTACGACTTCGTCCACCGTGACCCCGAGACGATGATCCCGTATCTGTCGACCTCGAAAGCGGCCGAGCCCGGCCGCACCCTCGAGTTCGGCAGGTGGAGCATCCCGCTGTCGGGTGGCGGCATGGAGCTGTTGCGCCACGGCACACCGTTCTGGGAGGTGCTCGAGGACCACGGCGTCCCGACGACCATCATGCGCATGCCGGCGAACTTCCCGCCGTCGGGCTCGGCGTACCGCGAGCTCTCCGGCATGGGCACGCCCGATATCCTGGGCACGCCGGGTTACTACTCGTTCTACACCACCGCTCCGGAGCGCATCACCGCCAACACCGAGGCGCTCATCGAGCGCGTGCGGGTGCGCGACGGCATCGTCGAAGCCGAGCTCGTCGGTCCGCCCAACCCGTTGTTGATCGAAGAAGAGGATCTCAAGGCGCCGTTCACCGTCTACCTCGACGGCGAGAACCTGGTGGCCAAGATCGTCATCGGCTCCGAAGAGATCATCCTGCAGCAGGGCGAATGGAGCGGCTGGGTGCCGGTGCAGTTCGAAATGATCCCCTACGTGCTGCAGATCGATGCCGCGGTGCGCTTCTTCCTGAAGGAAGTCCGACCCGAGTTCGAGCTCTACGTGTCGCCGATCAACCTCGATTCGATGGCGCCGATGATGCCGATCAGCACGCCGGACGGCTACGCCACCGAACTCGCCGAGGCGACGGGGCGCTTCTACACCCAGGGGATGCCCGAGGACACCAACGCCCTCAGCGAGGGGGTGTTCAACGACGCCGACTTCATGGCCCAGGCGGCGATGGCCCACGCTGAGATCCGCGACCAGTTCGACTACGTTCTCGATCGGTTTCGAGGCGGGTTCCTGTTTTATTACTTCGGCAACCTCGACCAGGTCTCGCACATGATGTGGCGGGCGATGGACCCCGAGCACCCGGCACATGATCCGATCGCCGACGCACCGTACGCGAACGCGGTCATCGACCGTTACCTCGAGGTCGACGAGCTCGTCGGCAAGACCCTCGAGCGCCTCCCCGAGCGCACCACGCTGGTGGTGATGTCGGACCACGGC
>JADFNY010000343.1 GCA_022563115.1 Acidobacteriota bacterium
TCTGGAAGGGCCGAAGTGTCAACCTTGAGATTGGCCTGTCCCGCCGCCATCGAGCCCCCCACGACGCAGATCGTGTAGTTGAGGGCAAGGCCCCAAATACCGGCGCTGAATCCGAGTGGCGCGCGGGTCGGCCAGACGCCGGCCACGGCGCCGATCCACAGCGTCAGGGTCAGCGCCAGCCCGGACAGGACACCGGCAAGCACCGCGCCGGCGGGCAGCCGCCGCCAGAAGAGCCCCAACATGAACACCGGCGACATCTGGATCATGAACTCGAGCTTGAGCTCGATGAGTCCCCAGATGGAGCTCTCGGTTTTCAACGCCAGCCAGGCGAAAAAAACGAGTAGCGCCATCAAGCCCCAGCCGAAGATCTTGCCGACCGCGAGATAGTGCGTCGGGCTGGCGCCGGGGCGGACGTGGGTCTTGTAGATGTCCTTGGTGAACATCGAGCTGACCGACAGCAAGGCGGAGTCAGCCGTCGACATGATCGCCGCCACGACGGCGGCAAACACGATAACCACCAGCCAGTAGGTGAAGCCGCCCCGGTCGACGATGTCCGCCAAGAGAAGCAGCGTTACGCGATCGCTCTCGAGCGGCCCGAGGGCGGGGAAGCGACTGAGGGCGATGAAGCCCACCAGGAACGCGAACATCGTGGTGATCAGCGGCATGAAGGCCATTCCCGCCAGCGCGATCCGCAGCGAGCGTAGCGAGCGGGCGGCGAAGAGACGCTGCATGAGGTGCGGATAGATGGAAACCCCCAGCCCCAGAAGGATCATCGTGCTCAGCCACGCCCGCACGCCGTTGCCATCGGGGGCGGCGAGCTTGGCGGGCTCGTTCTGTTGTACGGTCGCCGCGGCTGCCGGCAGGCCGCCCTCGCTGGTGACGAGGATCCAGAAGATCACCCCGCAACCGACGAACAGCAGCACCCCCTGCACGACGTCGGTCCACGCCACCGAGCGCATCCCGCCGAGCGACTCGTAGATCAGCATCACCGCCACCAGCAGAATGACCCCGCCCATGAATCCGATCCGGCCGCCGGACAGCTCCTCCATCGTGTGGCCCATGGCGACGAGATTTTCGAGGATGTAGTTGGCGAGCCCCCAGCCGAGTATCGCGACGCTCAGGACGGTGAGAGACCGGGAGCCGAAGCGGTGATAGACGTAGTCGGCGGGGGTGATGTAGCCGAAGCGTCGCGACAGGCGGAACAGGCGGGGCGCGTAGATCGCGAACGAGGTCGTCACCAGGATCATGCCCGTGATGCTGACGACGTAGGTGCCGCCCTGCCGATAGGATCGCCCGGCAAATCCCAGCAGCGTGTTGCCGCTGTACTGGGTGGCAAACAACGTCAGGAACAGCACGGTGAGCCCCAGGCCCGAGCCCGCCAGATAGAAGTCGCGCAGCGAGCTCTCGCGGCGGCTCAGACGGCCCGCCAGCCCGAGCGCCAGCAGCAGGCCGAGGTAGAAGGCCATCGCGACCAGGGCGCTGCCACCGAGTGAAAGCTCGCCGCTTTGCATCGTCAGCCCTTAGCCGGGGTGGGTGGACCCTCGACGGGCCGGCGGTCTTCCGCGCCGCCCTCAGGCTCTCCAGCATCGTCGTCCCAGAGCGTCAGCACCGCACATGCGGTCAGCAGTGCCACTCCGGCCGAGCAAGCGAGCGCGGTCCAGAGCCACAGCGGTAGTCCGGCGAGCGAGCGCTCATACCAGGAACCGACGGAGTACCACGGAACGCTCAGCGCCAGCAGCAGGAGCACGGCGGGAAGGAACCAGCGCCGCCCGACGGGCTCCCTCCGCGGTCGGATTTCGCGCCAAAAGCGATCCTCGTCGCGATCGCCGTCATACTCGCCGACGCGCCTCTGGGGGTCCGGTTCCATGGTTCCCACCGGCTTCTCTCGCCTCCTGGGCCGCGCTGCAAACTGCCGAGCAGCATTATAGAGTCTCGGCGGGTTCGCGAGATAAGGGAATCGGGGTCTGCGGTGAGCGCCGTCGCGCTGGTCAAAGCATCATCACCGGCTGGGGTACCAAGGAGGGGAAACTGATGGCGACCTGTGCACGGGTGATGGCGCGGACGCTCCGGGAGCTCGGTATCGCGAGGATGTTCGGGCTCCCCGGCGGGGAGATCCTCGCCTTTATCGATGCCGCCCGCGACGAGGGGATCGAATTCCATCTCACACGCGACGAGTCCACCGCCTCGTTCATGGCGGACGTCACCGGCCAGATCGAGCGTCGCCCAGGCGTCTGCGTAGCGACACTGGGCCCCGGGGCGATGAACATGGTGCTCGGCGTCGCCAACGCTTGGCTCGATCGTTCCCCAGTGCTGGCGGTTACGGCTTCTACCGCAGTGGCTTCAGCGCCGTTTGCCACCCACCAAAATCTCGATCTCGCCGGTATCTACAGCGGATTCACCAAGGCGTCGATCGAGCTTGACGCGCGCAACACCGAAGCCAAGGTCCGCTACGCCTTTTCTCTCAGCATGCAACCGCGCATGGGACCGGTGCACCTGGCGCTGCCGAGCGACATCGCCAACATGGAAGACGTGGAGGGTGACGACGCCGGGCTTGCTCTTGATACGGCCGGTGCCGACGAACAGACCCCAACCGGCCTCTCGGATGCAGAGCACATCCGCGCGGTTGCCGCGGCCATCCAGGCAGCAGAGCGGCCGGTGATCATCGTCGGCCTCGATCTCGATCCGCTCTCCGATACCGAGGCCGTTCGGGGGTTTGTAGACGATCTCGGCGTGCCCGTTTTCGCGACGCCAAAGGCCAAGGGCATCGTTGCCGAGGACCATCCGCTCTTCGGCGGCGTCTGCGCGGGCGTCGCGGGTGACCGCATCATCGTCGAGTTCTTCGAGCAGTCCGACTTGCTCATCGGGTTGGGCTTCGAGCCAGTGGAATCCGACAAGCTCTGGCACGAGACCATGAAGCTGGTTTCGATCGGCCCGGTGTCGATCGCGGAGGGTGAGTTCGTACCCGACCTCGAATGCGTCGGCGACGTCAACGAGATTCTCGCAAGCTTGCGGGACCTCGGCGTCGGATCGCCGGCGGCCGGGAAAGCTTCCGCCGGTGGGTGGGGCGAGCGAATCGGCGAGCTCCGGGCGCGTGTTGTCGACACGTTGACGCCCGAGCATCCGCCGGTCGACGCTCTTTCGCCGTTCGAGCTCACCACGCGGCTGCGCGAGCTGATGCCGCGCGAGACGGTCCACGTCACCGACGTCGGGTCGATCAAGTTCATTACTTCCCAGGCGTGGCAATCGTACGAGCCGCTGACCTTCTTCGAATCCAACGGGCTCTCGTCGATGAGCTACGGCTTTCGGGGCGCGATGGCGGCCAAGCTCTGCTTCCCGGATCGCCCCGTGCTGTGCACCGTCGGCGACGGCGGTTTTGCGATGACGGTTGCTGAGCTCGAGACCTGTGTTCGGTACGGGATCAACTTCGTCACCGTCGTCTACAACGACAACTCCTTGAGCCTGATCCGCGTCGCTCAGGCGTCGAAGGGCTTGGAGCGCTACGGCGTCGACTATGGTGCGGTCGACTTCGCCGTGGTATCCGCCGGTTTCGGCGCCTGGAGCCGGCGCGTTAGCTCACTGGCGGAGCTCGACGCGGCGGTGGCGGAGGCGATGAGCGCAGATCGCCCGGCGGTCATCGATGCGCTCGTGGATCCGGCCGAATACGCCGCCCACGCCGCGCCGTAGCCGCAACTCCCGCGATCATCGGGCAGGCGTGATCGGCGCCGGCGCCCGCCGTCAACGCAAAATCACCACGAGGGGCTTGTCGGTCGGGTCGTAAAACTCGATCACGCCGCGCGTCGGGCGCTGGTTATCGTGCCGACGACAGGAGTTCGAGAGCCACGAGCTGTTCCAGCCGTACTGGCAGGCTGCCGGCTTCCGCAAAACCGATCGGTTTCCACTCGGGTTGGGGCTCGTCGAACCGCCACTCGATCGTTTCCGGAACGTCGCCCGGGACACTGGCGGCCTCGATGATTGCAGCGGCGATGTGCTTCTCGAGAAGAAGCGGTGTCTCCGCGGTCAGCGGCAGCGGATCCGACTCGAGGCCCGCGCAGCTTGCCAGGACGAAGGCGACGAAGACGCGAGACCATTCCGATAACGCGTCGACCATTGTGCAGCTCTATTCGGCGCGCAAAGAGGTCAGCGGATCGACTTTGCTCGCTCGGCGCGCCGGTATGTAGCTCGCAGCCACGGCTACGCCCACGAGCAACAAAGCGGCCCCTCCGAAACTCACCGGATCTGTCGCCGTCACTCCATGAAGCTGGCTGGCAACGACTCCGGTGAGCGCAAAGGCAGCGCCCGCGCCCACAATCACACCGACCAAAGTCGACGACATCGCCTGCTTGAT
>JADFNY010000344.1 GCA_022563115.1 Acidobacteriota bacterium
CTTCAGCTTCTCGACCTATTTCCGGATCCCATTGATCTGACGAGCGGGTGCCTCCGCCTGACCGCCCTTGATCATGAGGAATCGGCCGTCGGGGGCGATGTCCCAGTGTCGTCCCAATGTTACTGCATCGAAGTAGGGGCCTTGGAAAAGCAGTCGTGGATTGCCAGGGACGAAGGCGGGCTCTGTGTCGACAGAAACCGTCATCATTGCTCCTCCTAACGGGCGGTAGAATATCTGTTCGCCGTCTGCTGACCACACCGCCCTGGCCCCACCGGTGGTTGACACGCGGAACCGCCCGCCCTCGGCGATCGCCTCATCCATCACCCGCGTACGATCATCACCCCCCATTCCGCCGCCCTCACGGCGTCCACCTACCGCCGGATGTGCCTGCGAACCGTTCGCAACGTCCTCGGCTACTTGACGGGTTCGGACTACGAGGCCGAGAGCGTTGTCAACGCCGCGCAGCTCTCGGGCGCTTAGCCTTCAAGACAACCCCATGATGCAGTTCTTCATCGACAACCTCAGCCTCGGCGAAGGGCGCGACAAGACCCGCGAGCGGGTGGGGCGGGTGATGGCCTACGATCGGTGATGCGCGCTGAGGGGTCACGAAAACCGTCGAGAAATAGGGGCTACTCGTCGTACCGGGCGATCACCGACTCGGAAAATCGCTCCATCTCTTCGTACTGCGGGCTGAACTGGAGCAACACCAGGTCGACCCCGGCGGCCTCGAAGGCCCGCAGACGCTCGACGAGCTGCTCGGGAGTCCCCACCAAGCCGCTCTTCAAGCCCCGGTTCGAGACCGAGTAGTCTTGCACCTGCAGCTCCTGCTCCAGCTCGGTGCCGGCGAGCCACTGTTGGAAGTTCTCGAAGCCGGCGGCTCCCTCGCTGAGGTCGGTGACGCGCTCGTACTCGCGTCGAACCTCCTCCTCGGTGTCTCGGCAGATTGCGTAGCCCGACACCCCGTATACGAGGTCGGGGAGATCGAGGCTCTCGCGCCGGGCGCGCATGTCGGCGATCTTTTCGGCGACCGTGGCGGGAGGATCGCCGTGCATGAGGTAGGCGTCGCACTGTTTCGAGATCATCTCCTTGGCTCTGGGAGACTCGCCGCCGGCGTAGATGATCGGCCGCGGTTTCTGCACCGGCTTGGGCTCGAGGATCGCGTCCGCGACGTTGTAGTAGTCGCCGGAGAAGCTGAACCTTTCTTCGGACCACATCCCCGAAACCACCTCCAGCCACTCCGAAGAACGCGCGTATCGATCAGCGTGATGATCGAATCCGACACCGTACTGGAGCGCCTCATCCTCCCACCACGACGACACGAGATTGATGGTCAGGCGCCCGCCGCTGATCCGATCGATATTTGCCGCTTGCTTGGCCAGCAGGGCCGGCTGGTGAAAGGTGGGCCGCACCGCAACCATCAGCTCGAGGCTCTCGGTGACCGCCGCGAGCGCCGACGTCGTGGTCCAGGCGTCGAGAGAGGGCGCCTCGACGCCCTTGATGTCGTTGAGGTTGAGCTCGGCGATCAGCGTCAGGTCAAAGCCGATTTTCTCGCTGCGACGGGCCAGGCGAGACACGTAGTCCCAGGAAGGCTCCATCCCTTCCTGCTCGACGTTGCGCAGCCATCCTCCGAAAACCGGCAGCCAGAAGCCGAAACGCATGTTCACACCCTATCCGGCGCCGTTTCCGTTCGACGCCCGATCGGCCTCTTCGACCAGGTAGTCGACCAAACGGCTGAAGGGATCGAAGCCGACGACGTTGGGAGCGTCGGCGACGAAGTTCGATAGCGCGTTGAGGTCGTAGAAGTAGTGCCGGCCGTCGCGTGCGTCGACGACGTACTCGATGCCCCCGACATCGACGTGGGCCGCGGCCATGATGCGCTCGACTTGATCGACGATCTCCTGCGGCGGCTCGTAGCCCTCGACGTACAGGTCGTTTTTCGGCGCGTCCTCGGGGTAGGCGGAGCGCTCCAGCTCGTCGCCCCCGACGCCCATGCAGATGCTGCCCGGACACAGGTTGAAGGCGCCGTCGCCCTGCATGTAGATCCGGATGGCGTACAGGTACCGGCCCCCCACCACCTCCACCCGAACGATCCTGCTCTCCGCCGCCGGAACGAACTCCTGCAGGAGCGCGGTGCCGTCCAATCCGAAATCCAGATCGTTCTCCTCGGCGGCCTCGCGGAGGTCAGCGGCGCTCTCGAACTTCCGGATCCCGGCGCCGCTGCCGCCGATGTTGGGCTTGAAGATGATCGGGAAGCTCAGGCCCTCGGCAAGCTGCGCGGCAGCCGACGCGTTGTGGATGAGGCGGGACGGGGGCGCCGGCAAACCCTCCTGTGCGAACAGCGCTAGCTGCCGCGCCTTGGAGATCTCGGTGGCGAAACACTCGTAGCCGTTGATCACCTTCACGCCCAGCTTCTCGAGGTGTGCCAGGTATTGCAGCGTGTAGAAGATCGCCCCGGAATGCCCTCGGGTGAACGCCGAGGGGCTGATGCGGTTGAACAGGAGGGAATACGGAGGCCGGGGATCCGCGATGTCGTAGGAATGATCTTCGACGTGCAGCCGGTGGTGGGCGATGCCGCGCCGCTCCAGCTCGTCGAACAGAGGGCCGAACCAGCTCGGGTGCTCGTAATAGATGGCGATGGGTGTCGTCGCCGGTGCCGTCGATCGAGTAGACATGTGGAAACTAATTCCGAGTGAATGCGTCAGAATTCGCGATTGTAGGCTACGGTGCGCCCAACATCAACATGCAACTCGAGTACTTTCGGAGGTTCCAGCTCCAAGGCCAAGAGCGCTACTACGCCAAGCGCGGCGAGAAGCATGAGCGCGCCGCGTCCCGGGCCAACGTCAAGAGTCCGGTCACGATCGGTGTCGCCGGCCTGTTGAACGCGGCGGCCGGAATCATGGGCGCATAACGTCCGCAATACGCGTTGATCGCAACGACCGCCGTGGTCGCCCAGGCCCTAGCGTCGAAGATTACCAACACCGAGGCCATCAGCCAGGACGCCCGGAGCGGCGAACGATATCATCGCACCCGGCAGGCGTTGACCGGGCTCGAGAAGACGCAGGCGCAGGTGCGCGGCGAAACGCCCGAGGCCGGGTCGGCCGCCATTCGATGAACTCGAGCAACTGCTGCGAGTACCCGCGAAGCACCTCCGAATACTGAGCGAGAAGGGGATAGCGTCTTCTCGTAGGCACACCAGACGGTCCGTTCCCTATGCAGACATTTCATGCCCTAATAACGACGGTCTGTTACTCCCACGGACGTGTCATGGTCGATAGGACCACCATGCGACAAGGGGGGGGGAATGGCTGTGTGGTATGATTTTTTCACACTCACCGGGGCCGGTTACGGACGATCATGGGCACTGCGGTCAAGAGAACCATCTCGCTGCCCGAGGATCTCGCTCGCGAGACCGAGGAGATTGCTCGCGCCGAGGGGAAGAGCTTCAGCGCGATCGTTCAAGAGGCGCTCCGGGTAGCGCGCGCTAAGCGCGCGCAGACCGAGCTGCGCGAGCTCCAGGCCTTTTGGAGCCGCAAGGCGCGCGCCAGCGGCATCGTCAGCGAGGACGATCTCGACAAGTACCTCGCCGAGTGAAGGTCGTCTTCGATACGAATATCTTCGTTTCGGCGCTCGTGTTTCCGGGAGGGAACGGCGAGCGGGCGATACTGCGGATCGTCGAGGGGAAAGGCCGCCTGCTGCTCTTGCGGGCGATCGTCGGCGAGCTTCTCGACGTGCTGGCCAGAAAGTTTGCCCGCGACCGCGAGGAGCTGGCCCGCGTCGCGCTGTTCCTCGCGGGACTCGCGGAAGTGGTCGAGCCGGCCACGCGCCTTGAAGTCCTCGAAGACGAAGCTGACAACCGCATCCTCGAATGCGCCGTCGCCGGCGAAGCTGAGTTGGTGGTCACCGGCGACAAGAGGATGCTGGCGCTGCGGAGCTACGAGGAAATCCGGATCGTCAGCCTCGGCGAGTACCTCGACGAGGTCTGATCGTCGGCAACACGTGGGCGTTGCTGCACCGCAGCGTGGAAGGCTACGAGGTCGCCCAACACCGGGTCGAGGCTGGCCGCGCGCCGCTCATCGTCGGTAGCAGCCCCTGCGGGCGGCTGGCCCTCGTCCCATCACGAGAGGCCTAACTGCCGGCCGAGAACCTTGGTGACGAAGAGCTCACCGCGCGTCTCCTGCGCGACGAGCTCGCGGAGCCGCTGCCGTGTTTCATCCGCACGGCCACCGTTTCGAGCCGCCTCCATGGTGTGGGAGTAGGCGTTCAATACGTCCACGCTCGTGATCTCGAACCGGACGCTCCGCTCCACGGGCAGAACCATCTCTGGAATGTCATCCG